>CAXTAX010000032.1:0-6963 GCA_964241995.1 uncultured bacterium
ACGTGGTTATCCCAGTACAAGATCTTGGGTGTCATCGCGCAATTTTCCTCTGTCGCCGCACTTCATAAAAAAGCAGGGCCCCGGCGATCGCCACGTTGAGTGAGTCGGCATTTCCCCACATGGGAAGAGCCACTTGACCATGCGCGCGATCGAGCCAAAACTCGCTGAGTCCCATTTGCTCGGAGCCCAGGACGATCGCGCAGGCCTCGCGCAAATCGCTTGCGTACGCACATTGCTTAGCATGGGGGTTTGCGGCGATTGTGCGCAGATTTCGATCCTCGAGCCAGCGCCATAAAAGATCATTGGTGGTCACGGCGACCGGTAAGGTAAAAAGGACTCCAGTACTCGCGCGTACGACATTCGGATTCCATAGATCCGTTCGCTGCTCACTCAAGATTAGAGCCTCTACACCCGCCCCATCCGCGCATCGCAGTAGTGTGCCCAGGTTGCCCGGCTTCTCAATCGCTTCGGCGATCGCAATGAGAGGGCGCTCGCTTAAGCGGAGAGAATCGAGTGGGCGATGTATTTGCTGCGCTACTGCTAAAAGACCCTCTGGCCGATCGCGGTAAGCGATCTTTGCAAATACCTTTTGCGTTGCGCGCAACACCTGCGTGCCTTGCGCAGCTGCGCGCTGCACGATGTACTGCTCTTGATCCCCTAGAAAAAATTCTGGGCAATAAAAAAGCAATTCCCAGGGCGGGAAAAACCGACTGTCGACCTCTTCGCCGAGATAGCGGCGCAACTCTCTATACCCCTCTATGATGAAGAGCTGTTGGCTCTCCCGAACTTTGCGCTCTCGCAAAGTATAGACGAGTTTGATCTTGGGATTTTGGAAGCTGGAGATGAGAAATTCCGACATATTCTTTTGGTAGGGTTCATTTAGAGCGGGACATATAGCGCTCGACTAAAATGCCCGATCTTCAGACGGGAGCTAGAGGTGAGGGAGCAATACGTAAAAACTCCAAGATCATACTCAAAAAAAAGTCTCATTGCGATATTCTGAGCGACTATGCTTGTTGATGTACGTCCATCACTGCAGGTTTGAGGCAATATACAATTGGCCCTTACCTAAAGAGGATAAGAAACCGACGATGCGCGAGTTTTCACAAGTTCCCGTTATCTATATAGCGAGGTAGAACACTGCGGATCCACCAGCTCAAAACTTCGTTAACCCAAAAATTCAATTCGGCGACATTTCGCCATGCAACTATACAGGATGATGTAAAATGAAAACGCTAATTTACCAAGACGCTTTTACTGCTACAAAACCAGCTGACAGTGCGGGGATGTGGTACACCTCTTATTCGGTCGATGCAAAAGGATGGCCTTTCAAAGCTCGGTGGTTTACCAATTTTGGAGCACTTATTTCTGGCGTTTCGGTTACAGCGCAAAAAATACTCGGACTTGGAATGTCTCGCTATTTACCAATCCTTGCCAAACTACCCACTCTCTCTTCAAATACTCTCAACATTCTCACCTGCATCAATGGAACCTGCAACGCATCAACCCATGCGCTCGACGCCATCCTTACCAAGGGCCAGTTCAGGCCGCATGTGAAAAGAGCGTGGTTTGCTGAAGCGGCGCTGTTTGCCTTGCCCTTTGCTTCTTTAGCCCGTCCTTTTTCAACACGCGCATTCAGCAACAGACCTGTTGCAGCAGGTAGGATTGGTATCGCGTTGGAAATCATTGGTTTTGGCGCAAATCTCATCAATGTGCTGCGACCCGCACTTCGCAGTACCCTATCCAAAGATTTAGGTCCGAAGGAGCCTTTTTTAACAGAGCCTCCTTTAAAGGAGACCTTTTCGAAGAAAACCTCCTTGGAGAAGATCCCCGTTGAGGAACTCCCAACAGATGAGACCTCTCACGAGGAAGAGGCCGAAGAGGCAATGCAATAATTTGGGAGAGCCAAGCGGAACGCTGAGGGGACCTGACGAGTCCCCTCCTCCCCGTAATATCGACTCTCGCAGTAACTTCGAACGCAATGGAGGAGTCTGGCCTTTAATCAAATCATCGCTTAAGTTGTTACCGCATTATCGGCGCTACAATGCCTGAAGGATTCGCAACTACTCGGGATTTGCTCGCACTGGACAAATTGGGGCTTTACGCACCTGCAAAAGCAACTCGAAAAATACATACTTTAACTTTTTAAAGAGCATCTCACTGCGGATCTGTACCCACTAAACAAATAGTTCGTGGCAGTGAAAATCTCATGGCGAGGATTGCCGTTGAAAAATGTGACAACTCTCTCAGGATACTAAAAAATTTGCGCTCTCTTTGTCGAACTGACTACGCGATTGAATAACTGCCCAACATACACTTTGCATTTCAATGAACCGGGCGGTTGAAAATCGCCCTTAAACAAACAGGAAGATTAAATGAAGACCCTATTTCAGCATCACAATGTCATCCACCAGGATCGATTTACAGCGTTTAAAAAAAGTACAAAAAGGTTACACTCGACCTTTCACATTGACTCGTCAAAACCCAAACACTTGATCACTGCAAGGCATGTCAGTAGCTTTTTGGGCACTGCAACGAGCATTTTGACAGTTGCTCTAAACGCGCTAGCCATGTTGGAGCAAAGCTATACTGTCAGCAACAAGCTCACCAGTTTGTGCACACCTGCGAATGCGAACATTCTAAGTGCAACCACCACCGCTTCGAACTCTTTAATTTCGCTGATTGACGCCAAACTGGTTTCAGCTAGCGATAAGCCGCAAATGTGGTCCGGGCTGGCAGCAGATGCAGGGCTCGCAGTCACCTCCTTTGCCAATATGGCAAAACCGTTGGCAGCAAGCCTCATCGGGGCGACTTCTACAGGGAAATGGGTGGGATACGCTCTAGACGCATCGAGTGAGGTATCAAAAGTCATCGGAGCCATTCGGCCCATTTTGCGCTCACAAGTCTTCGTGGATGCAGAGAAACTAGTGTTCGGAAAGATTTAACTCTTCTCCCTCAATCGACGTTGGGCTTAGCCCACGTTGTTGGGGAGATACGCATCTCAAAACATCTTTGGTATACAAAAATTATCCTGAATTTTTTTGAATAGATTAAGTACTAGAAAAAATAGCTTAAGATCGAAAAGAGGGATCCTTCAATTCTTTAAAGCGCTTGGCGCTTTCTTAATATGTTGGAGGAAAAGTACGCTCCACGAAAAGCAAATCACAGCGTCTGCAATGTTGAACGCGGCAAACGCCCAGTTTCCTGCGCGCAAGAGAAACATATCAATGATGTGACCGTAGACGAGTACATCGCATAGATTACTCAAAGCGGCGACAACTATAGCAATCCAACAAAAGCGCGCGATAGGAGCGAGGTTTCGAACTAGATGCACCCCAATCAAAATCGCCAAAACCGTGCACACTCGAATCGCGTTGAGTGCATGCGGATAGCCGGAGAGCAGCCCCCAAGCGGCTCCAGAATTTGTGACGTACACGATCGCGCCTGTGAAATGTCGACCAAATAAAGGGAGAGAAACCGAAGGCAAAGCGTTTAGGCCGCTATTGTGTACAACGTATAAAACCCACCACTTGATCGCGCGATCTAAGGTGAAAATTCCGAGCCAACCCAGACGAGAAAGAAAATTCGCCAAACCTAAAGCAATCCCTTTTCTACCTTTTCTTGTGCCTTGACAGTCATTGTGGCGTAAGGAACGGCTTCTAATCGAGGCACGGGAATATCTTCTCCGCTCAAATCGCAAATCCCATACGTTCCTTCCTCAATTTTATGCAAAGCTCTTTCCACTTGGTTGAGCATATCAAATTCCTTAGCCGTCATCTGCAAATTCATCGATCGATCGAAGTCATCAGACCCCTCATCGGCTTGGTGTTGCGAATAACCACGAGTCTCTTCGGGCAATCGGGCTTCAGTGGTCGAACCGCGCAAAATTCTCGTCAACTGATCGCGGAGATTGATTAAACGCTCTTTAAAATGAAGCGTTTCTTGAGTTTCTAAAGGCATGGGAATAACTCCTCAGTTGAAGATCTAGAGAGGCGCACGAGCGCGTTGAGCGCTGTTGTCATTTTCTGCCACATTGAGGAAGAGAAGAAAACTATACCAGGGGTAAAAGCCGTGGCAAATACTCGCTGAAAGCTCATGTGCAGGCCTATAGATCGGGGAGAGCGCTCTCGATAGTGCGCAGCACGACATATTTGCCGCGATGTTGGCACTATGCGTGAGCGTGGCGCCCTCCGTATTGATTGCCTCGTATAGCACAATGACAATTACTGTCTCCTAAAAACCACATACCATTTAAAGGTGAGCGTAAATGCCCAGTTCAAGGGGATTTTAAGGGGGTAGTGGATTTGCACTGCGCGTGCGTAGTGGCTACTGAGTGAACCTCTTAATCGCCTGGTATTTACGCCCGTTGCAATTTCTTACTTTTTTATTGTTCGTTTTGGGGCCACTGCCCAATTTGTTCATCGCCGCGAAAGGGCGATCGGGGCAAATTTCCCCCCGCTTTTCTGCGGAGGAGGTGGGATTCGAACCCACGATGCGTGATTAGCGCATACACGATTTCCAATCGTGCTCCTTCGACCACTCGGACACTCCTCCAGCGAAATTACGCGTGTATCATATGTTGGACTAAGCTTAATACACAAGCATGTTCATCACTCCAAATGCATAAAAATTGCGCACATCGATTGCGTTAAAACAGTTTCTAAGCTAGAAAACTCATGAAAACCTTAGCGAGATTGCGGATCATTGGCCAACTCATCCTTCTCTTCCATTCGCAGCATCAGTGGGGATGCATTGGGTAAACGGGCCATCAACCTAGGGAAGAACGCGCCGTTTTTTGTCTTCTTTTTTGCCCTGGCCCTTTTGACCCTTGGCGCAACATCTGGGTACGCGCAAGCGCCTCGTCCAATAATCGCGATGAGCGTTGCTCCATATATTTCGATCGTAGAAGCCATTGCAGGCAACGAAGTGCAATGCGTCCCAATTGTGCCCGAGGGGGAAGATCCCCATACTTTTTCCCCCACCCTCGCGCAGAGTAACGCGTTGGAAAAGGCTCGAGTTTGGTTGCTCACTGGCGAACCCTTCGAAGCTAAATGCGTCGAGTTGATCGGGGGGAAATGCAGAGCAACCGTGCTCGATTTGCGCACGACTTGCTCTTTGCTCCCCGCCCCGAGCTCCTGCGGGCATGGGCATACCCCTACCCCACACCATAGGGACGATCCACATGCTCTCAGCCTCATGGATACGCACTTGTGGCTGAGCCCCACGCGTTTGATCGCGCAGAGCAAAGCCATCGCACACGTGCTGGCGGAGCAATTCCCTCACTGGCGCGAAATATTTCGCCAAAATTTGGACGTGCTTATCGAGCAGCTGAGCGCCCTCGATGTGCACGTGCGCCAGTGCGTTTTCGAACAGGCGCAAAGAGCGCTTTTGGTTTCTCACCCCGCGCTGACCTACTTTTGCGCCGACTACCAACTCGAGCAACTGAGCGCAGAAGTGGAAGGGCGAGATCCCACTCCTAAGCAGCAATCAAAGCTGCTTCAGGCAATTCGAGACAAACGCATTGATCGCATCTTTGTCCTCCAGCCTCATTCAGACCGTGCAGCTCTGCAATTGGCGGAACTTTACGGCCTGAAAATCGTCACGCTTGACCCCTACAACCGAAATATTCAATCCACACTACAGCAAATCTGCGCCGGATTGAGCGAATGACCCCAAATTTGGACGAGGAGCAGCTCGATATGCTTCGTGTTGCGGATTTGAGCTTTTCCTACGGGGACCGCCTCATCCTCAATCGCATCAACTTTACGCTCTCACAGGGCGAATTTTTGGGTATAGTCGGTCCCAACGGGGGAGGGAAAACCACTCTTTTACGCCTTTTGCTGGGTCTGCTCGTTCCACAATGTGGCAGCATCACCATCTCCGGACGCAACCCAGTAGAGCAATCCCTGAGGATCGGGTATGTGCCTCAAGGGGGTTTACATTCCCCCGCTTTTCCCCTCACGCTCCTCGATGTAGTCCTCATGGGGCGATTGCACAGCTCAAAATGGGGCGTGACCCATTCCAAAGACGATCGGCACGTGGCTCATGCGGCACTAGAGAAAGTGAAGTTGCTGCCATTTGCCTCAACTCCCTTCAATCAGCTCTCAGGGGGACTCGCGCGGAGAGGGCTCATCGCCAGAGCACTTTGCTCCGGCTTCCCCCTTCTCCTCCTCGATGAACCGACAGCAAACGTGGATGCGGAAAGTCAGACGGGCATCACGGCTCTTTTAGGAGAGCTGAAAGGGGACATCACGATAGTCATGGTCTCGCATGACATGCCGATCGTCTCGAAGTGCGCGGATCGCATTCTCTACGTGGAACGGGAGGGACGGCTTATGCAACCCCCCGAAATTTGCGGCCATTTCGCGATGGGGCTTTATCACTTTCCAACCGCTCAATCGACATGACGCAGACTTTTTGGCAGGAACTTTTAATCAATACTCTGCTTTGGCGAGCGCTCATCGTCGGACTCATCAGCAGCATCTTGTCCGGAGTACTCGGCACCTACGTCGTTTCCAAACGCTTGGGCTCTTTAAGCGGCAGCATTTCTCATGTCATTCTTGCGGGGCTTGGGGGAGCGCTTTACTGCCAACGCGTGCTGGGATGGTCTTTCGCCAGCCCCGTCTTGGGAGCGCTCATCGCCGCCATCGCAGCGGCACTTGCCATCGGATCGATCTCCCTTTACTACGGGGAGAGTCAAGAGGGCTTAATTGCGGCTTTCTGGCCCTTGGGCATGGCGATCGGCTATCTCTTCATCCGCAAAACTCCCGGGTCCAATGTCGAGCTCAACAACTACCTCTTTGGCAATATTCTATGGGCCTCAAGCCGGGACATCAACGTGCTTTTGGCACTAGACGCTCTCGTCTTGCTTCTCGTAGGGCTCTTTTTCAAGCAGCTGCTCGCCATTTGTTTTGATGAAGAAATGGCGCGGCTGCAAGGCATACGCACGGGTGGGCTCTATCT
>CAXTAX010000033.1:0-6901 GCA_964241995.1 uncultured bacterium
TTGAATCCAACCCGCCCCCGCCAAACAGTCGAATTTGGGAGCAAACAAACGCTTCGCCCCGTTTACTATTTGAATAAACCTTCCTTCCCCCCCCAGCGCTCTTTCCCGAGTGGGCACGTGGGATGCGGGGTGTGCTTTCTCGCTTTGGAACGCGTGGGCTATCGGGAAAAGCGCCCCTGTTTGCGGGCGGCGGGCCTCATCATCGCCTTGGTGTTTGGAGGGGGATTGTCCCTTTCGCGCATCGCGCAAAATGGGCATTTCCTCTCCGACACTTTAGGGACCTATTACCTTTTGTGGTGCGTTTGCCTCGTTTTGGAGCAAATGATTTATGGGAAAGAAAAGATATCGGCTATATGAAATAGACAGGCATTTTTTCAATTCCCAAAAGCAAGATTAAATGAAGAACCTAGCGGCAGGAAATGTGGAGCCTTCAAAAAAGGATCGGTTTATTTTAGGGCCCTGCCCCTTTTGCTCCCCAAATTTGTAGCGCCCATTTCAAAATGTAGTGCAACTGAAGATTTTGAAGGCATAATCTTTTGAAGGACTTTCTGAAAAAATCGACATTTGATTCCTATAAAGTTTCTATCGGGTTCTTTGAAACAGGGGGAGTGCCTTCTGCACCTTCATTGGGCACAGCGCTGCAATTTGCAAGTGACCGCCTCAGGAAAAACCGACGTATTGCAGCAGAAAGCATCGTGAATTTCTTTGGGGCAACTCAATTTGTGCATCCAGATTTATTGCGCGATGAGGCATTTGCCGTGTTTATAGAAACTCAACGCTCCGAAGAGCAGCGCGTCACGCGTCTCATCAAGTAGCTTGAAACCCCTACCCATGGTGCAATAAAAAGGAGCATCCCCTTTGCATCCACTCTAACTACACGTATTGAAGGCTAAAAACAAAGTGCAATGCGCGGCCTCCAAAAGTCCTACCATTTGGTTAGCCGTTTATTGGTTTCCACAACGCCTGTCACTCGATTGTTAAAGTGTTCATCTGGGGAAGTTGCAGATACAGGCTGCCGCAGTCTCTTGATGGGAAAAACGTTTCTCTTGATGCCCAATGTGCTCTTTGCATCCGTTTTTGTCAGATAGTTTTACGGGCTAGATTCGAACTCATCGGCCACTTCGGTCTCGCGCAAATCGGCATATGCCCGCGAGCGCCTCCCGATGAGTAAATAGTATCCAGATAAGAGTAACGCTGAAGCTATATACCCCCAAGTGAGTCCAAGGCAAACTAGAGGGACGTTGTGGTTGAGGCCGATCAAAAGACTCGCGGCGCCAGCGGTTGCCACAAAAATCGCAGCAAATGAGGGAACGCGTTTGAAGTGCAGACCCTTGAGGCTGAAAAAGCGCCAGCGGCTAATCATGAGATAGGCCAAAAGAATCATCGCCGCGCCCAGTGGACGCTCTTTGTTGGCATTCAGTTTAGGGCAAAGCAAGGGGGCCTTATTCGAAGTCAAAAAGAGATTGAGTGAGGCCAAAGCGCCGGCAGCAATGGTGATGGGCAGCCCGATAAAGCTCTTCTGATGCAGACTTGGGAGGAGTTTAAAAAAATCCCCTGTGGGCTCTGGCGCGTTGGGAATCACGCTGAAGCGCACCAAACGCAAAACGCCGCAAAGCGCGTAGAGCATCGCCGCCAGCGTGACGAAATGCGAAGTCAAGCTACCCTGTTGAGGCGAAAGGGTTTTGAGGACCATGACGACGGGCGCGACTCCAAAAGTGATCGCATCGCTCAACGCGTCAAACACCCCGCCAAAAGAACTCTCGGCGCGCATAAAGCGCGCTACGGCGCCGTCGGCATAATCCGCGGCGACGGCGGCAAAAAGAATGATTGCCGAGCCAAAAACGACCTTGTAATCGCTCTCGCCCGGTTCTGTCATGTTCATTTTAAAGATGACAAACAAGCCACAGATCAGCCCCATCGCCGTAATGGCATTAGGGACAAGTGCCCGCTTGAGCGCTTTTTTCGCCGGAGATTGATCGCGATGCTTAAAGAACACTAGGGAGCGGGGGTTGCTACGCATTATGGGCATTTAGCACTTCGAAGTTTGCCTGTCAAAGACGCAGACTCCTTTGGGAGTTGACAAAAGCGAAAGGCTTTGCCGATTCTCGTAGCGCCATTCATCATCGACCCGATTCCCCGATGGATGCCCCTAGAGATGAAAAACCTCGCAACTTGGAACCCAATTCTCAAATGCACGTTTTCGACACTCATCAAAGCCTCGGCCATTTCCAAATTCAGCAATCGGTTGCTATTGAGGACCTGCGCTGCTCGCTGACGATCGCGCAGCACATGCCCACCGGCGCTCGCGTAGTGCACATCGGCAACCAAGATCCCGAAAATCTCTTCTGCCTCTCTTTTTCGACCCCTCCGCCCGATGCCACAGGGATCTCCCATATTTTAGAACACTGCGCGCTTTGCGGCTCTAAACGCTTCCCCGTCAAAGATCCCTTTTTCTCGATGACCCGGCGCAGTCTGTGCACGTTTATGAATGCGTTTACGGGCCCCGATTTTACCTGCTACCCGGCGGCATCACAAGTGCCCGGTGATTTCTACAATTTGCTCGACGTCTATCAAGACGCCGTCTTCTCTCCGCTACTCACTCCCGCGAGCTTTTGGCAAGAGGGGGTGCGCCTAGAACGTACGGGACCGGCCAAAGAGCGCCTGCTCTACCATGGCATCGTCTACAACGAAATGAAGGGCGCGTTTGCTTCAGGAGAAACGCGCCTTTGGGCGCAGTTAAACCATTTGCTCTTCCCCAAAACCCCCTATCGTTTCGAATCGGGGGGGCATCCCGACCAAATTCCTCAGCTTACTTTGGCGCGGATGCGCGCTTACCACGAGCGCCACTACCACCCCAGCCGATGTCTTTTCTACTTTTACGGCAACTTACCTCTCGTCGAGCATCTACAGTTTTTGGAAAACACATCGCTAAAAGGGCAAGCATTGCCCCCACGCGAAGAGCGCGCAGAGCGCCAAACGCGCTTTGAGCGCCCACGTCAATTGCAAGGAACCTATCCCAGCGCTGCTGGCGGCGAGGCCAGCGGAGCATTATTTGGCATGGGATGGTGGCTATGCGAGATGCATCAGAGCGAGGAGCTTTGGGTGGCGCACCTGTTGGAAGAGCTGCTCCTTGGCAGCGATGCAGCCCCGCTCAAACGCGCGTTGATCGAGGGGGGACACTGCGCTCAGGTGCAGGGAATTTTGCAGGCCGATGTGCCGCAGATCCCCTTCGTCTTATTTCTCAAGGGCTGTCGCGAGAAAGATGCGGATGTGCTTGGGCGTGTGGTCCTAGAAGCTCTGGCAAAAATCGCGAATGTGGGCTTTACCTCAGATGAAATCGCAGCGGCCATTCATCGGCTCGAGCTACAACATTTGGAGATCGACGCTGGACAAGGTCCCTATGGACTCTCGCTCTTTTGGCGCGTAGCCCCATCACTTCAGCACGGGGTGGATCCCCTGCTGGCTCTGCGCATCGAGCAGCAGATTCGTCAACTCAAAATCTATCAAGAACGCCCAAACGGCCTAGGGATGCACCTGCGCCGCTTCCTGATCGACAATACCCATCGAGCCGATGTGCTGTTGCAGCCAGATGCAGAGATGGACGCGAGGGAGCGCGATCAAGAAGAACACCGTCTCGCCAACTTGGCCAAAACGCTATCCAAAGTGGATGCAGAGCAAATCGATCGCGATACAGCGGCCCTAAAGCACGCCCAAGACGCGAGCGAGGACTTGAGTTGCTTGCCCGCGATTCCGATCGATCAAATCGCTCAGGAGCCTCAGTATTTCCCCTTGCAAAGCCAGGAATTTAATGCTGGAACTTTGCACGTTCACGATGTCTTCACCAACGGATTTCTCTACATCGACTGCTTCATTCCGCTACCAGACTTGGGGGACATGCAGCCCTTCGAGCACCTTGCTCATTCGATTCTGCCACAAGTGACCCTATTGCGCCTTCTCACCTCCTTTTGGCCGAGAGTGGGAGCTGAGGGCAAGACCTTTGCAAAGCACAGTGAAGAGATCGCCGCGCATACGGGGGGCATCGCCTCCGAAATCACCTGCCTTGCCAATGCCAACAGCGCGCACAACGACTACTTTTTGCGTATGCGCGTAAAAGGTCTCTGTACAAAAAGAGTCCATCTTTGCGGGTTATTGGCGCAGACGATGCGCAGCGCCAGTTTTTGCGATGCACCCCGAATCCAAGACCTTTTGACGCAGCATTGGGTGCAGTTGCAACACAGCCTACCGAGCGAAGGCCTCTCCTACGCTCTGCAAATGGCCAGTAGCGCCCACTCCTGCCATGCTCGAGGCCACGGTGCCCTGCGTGGCCTCGAATATTACCAATCGATTCGCGATCTTTGGCATGCCCTGCAAAAAGACCCCACTGCGATCGAGGAGCGTCTACTCAAACCCCTACAAACGCTTTATCGAGCACTTCTCGCGCCCAAGCATCTCGTCATCACATGTGATCGAGGCGATCTGACCTCACTGCGCGAGGGTGACTACTTTGGTCTCAAAGAGCTTTTCACCCAGGGGCATGCTCCCGCATTGGAATTGGCCAGTAATGCGGGGGCTAGTTTGCACTCGCCACAATCGGGTACGTCGCATGTCGAACGCGCTTCTCATAGGGCCCTTGCGATTCCCTCTCAGGTTGCTAGCAACGTCCTCTCTTTGCCCGCCCCCTGCTTCGCCGATGCCAAATTTCCCCAGTTGCAACTCATCGCGCAACTCATTCAACATCAAACCCTACACCCCGAAATTCGAGAGAGGGGGGGCGCCTATGGCAGCGGAGCCCATCTGCGCAATGAATGGGGGGCGTTTGTATTATTTTCCTCGCGAGATCCCCACATCGCATCTACTGCCGCGATCTTTGAGGAGGCATTGCGCCGCCTTGCGCATGGGGGATGTTCTGAGGATGAGCTCGATGCAGCTAAAAGAGTCGTTTTGCAACGCCTCGACACTCCAGTGACGCCGGGAGAACGGGGAGAACTAGAGTGGGCGCAACAGATGCGGGGCCAGAGCAGAGAATTGCGCGCCCAGCAGCGCAAACGGCTTTTATTGGCAAAGCCCGAAGAACTTCAACTGTGCTGCCAAACTTACTTGTTGCCCAAGCTGCTGGAGGCGGGGTTTGCGACGGCCGCGCACTCATCGCTCTTGCAGCTACAAGTGCCGCAAATTCCCCTGGAGATGTTGTGATATAAATCGCCAATATCTCTTTCGGGAGTCTTTCCTCCATAGTGATCGCGCGCAATCAATACCCCTTCTTGAAGTGAGGGTGGCAGGTCTAGCGATGCGTGGTACTTTTTAAATTGGGGTAAAGACCACACTTTTGCAAATAACCGATAAATGATCGCATTGCGTCCAGAATCACTCGTCACGCTGATTCTCGGTGACAAAAGTTCCCCCTCTTCATGTAGCCAAACTACAGTGTTTGCCAAGACGCTATCGCCACAGAGGACGCATGCAATGCTGTTTTGTACGCAGTGATGTTCTAAAAAAAAGGATGCAGAGCTGAATGCGATCGCAACGCACTCCAGGTTATCGAATCTTTCGAAATGGCGTACATGCCCCTGCGCATTGGCGATGAGGAGATTGAAAATGGTGGTCATTTAAATTTTATCGAGAATAAAGCAAGTTGAAAAATTCAAAATACCTCAACCAATCCATTTGCGCATAAAACTAAATGCCTCAGTCGTAGATTTTGCGAAAAATGCCGCGCATCGCATCGAGCGATTGCTTCGCAATATTGCGCGTTTCACGAACGGGCAGGCCGAAAGCTTGGATGAATGGGCATAAGTGCGCATCGATCGCGGTTGAAATTGCCGAGAAATTGTGGGAAGCTGAGCTCTATCGCAGGTGTTGTCTCGTTATAATAGGTTGGGTAAGATGGCCTTTTACACATCGGCGATGTAGATCGCCGCCCCTTGCACGCAACCATTAATATCAATGGAGTTGTTTCAAAATGAACCCAATCGCTAGCAGTACTCTCGCTCTTTTGATGGCCGCCACTTTAGTGGGGAATTGCCCCCTAATAGGTGACCTTGCCGTCGAGGACAAAAAGGGCGTCACGACGCTCAAAGAGGCCAGCCGAGGCTTTTCCTACGCCGCGAAGACCGCAATGCCCGCAGTGGTCTCGATCAAGTCCATACCCGATCCTGCCGCTAGGACCAATCGACTATATCAAGACGAATCTATAGATAATCCTTACGACGAATTGATGAGGCGATTTTTTGGAATGCCCTACGGGGGCATGCCCAGAGAGCGTCGGCAGTCGCCGAGTTTTGGCTCGGGGTTTCTCATCAGCCCCGATGGGTACATTCTCACCAACAATCACGTCGTGAGTGATGCCGAGGAGATCCTCGTCTCTTTGCCCGATGAGACGGAACACAAAGCAAAGCTAGTAGGCCGCGATGTCGATACCGATTTAGCCGTCGTCAAAATCGATGGAAAAAACCTTCCCTGTTTGAAGCTCGGCGATTCCGATGCTTTAGAAATTGGCGATTGGGTCATCGCAATCGGACATCCCCAAATGTTCAAGTCAACACTCACAGTGGGTGTCGTCAGCGCTAAAGGGCGCAACAACCTCAACCTCAACCTCATTGAAGGTTATATCCAAACCGATGCTGCAATCAATCCAGGCAACTCCGGCGGCCCCCTCCTGAACATCGATGGCGATGTGATCGGCATCAACACCGCGATCTTGAGCACAACGGGCTCATACTCGGGAATCGGCTTTGCCATTCCGAGTAACATCGCCCAGCAGATCTCAGGCCAAATCATCCAAACGGGTTCCGTGCGCCGCGTAGTACTCGGAGTACAAGTCCAGGCACTAACTAAAGATCTCGCAGAGTTTAAAGGGCTCAAAAGCCCTGAAGGTTTTGTCGTCGTTGAGATTGTCAAAGAC
>CAXTAX010000034.1:0-6849 GCA_964241995.1 uncultured bacterium
GCCTCAGTCATACCGGGGACTTTGCAATTGAGGCTCAGGGCAATGCCCTCATCGGGTTGAATGCGAATGCGCAGCAAATTGGGCTGTGGGTTGGCCTCCTGAGAAAGGGCGCTTGGAACCATTTTGAACACGACGACGATCTCTGTGGTTCTGCGCGCGAGCCGCTTGCCCGTTTTCAGGTAAAAGGGCACTTGCGACCAACGCCAATTGTCGATGAAGAGTTTCATGGCGAGAAACGTCTCGACATTTGAGTTGGGATCGACAGCTGCCTCACCGCGATAACCCGGGACAGCGCTGCCGTCGATGAGTCCGGGTCCGTATTGTCCGCGCACGACAAACTCATCGATCTTGTCAGCTGGGAAGGGGCGAATCGATTCGAGCACTTTCACTTTTTCGTTGCGAATGGCATCAGCTCGCAGGGAGGCGGGGGGCTCCATGGCCAGCATCGCCAGCAATTGCATCAGGTGGTTTTGCACGATGTCGCGCAGTTGTCCCGCCTCTTCGTAAAAACTGCCCCTTCTTCCAATGCCCAAATCCTCGCTCATCGTGATTTGCACGTTATCGATATTTTGATTGTTCCAAAGCGATTCGAAGATGTGGTTGCCAAAGCGAAAGACCAATAGATTCTGTACGGTGTCTTTGCCCAGGTAGTGATCGATGCGATAGATCTGCGATTCGTCTAGGTAGCGGCTGATATGGGTTTGCAGTTGCATCGCCGATTCTAAATCGTGACCAAACGGTTTTTCGATCACCACGCGAGACCAAGCGGCCTTTGCATCGTGCGCATTGTAGATCAGCTTGTGCGCGGAGAGTTTCTCGATGATTTGAGGGAAAAAGCTCGGAGCCGTCGAAAGATAAAAGACGCGATTGCCCTCCATACCCTGCTCGCGCTCGATTTTTTCGATGTGGGCTTTGAGGGCGACATACCCGTCATCTGTTTCAAAAGCCGCCATTTGGTAGGTGATGTTTTTCTCGAAATCGGCCCACAGAGCGTCGTCGATTGGTTTGGTACGCGAGAAATTGACGACTGCTTCGCGAAGATCGGATCGAGTCTCCTCGTCGCTTTTGCTTCGGCGCGCGACGCCGATACAATGAAATTTTTCCGGCAAAAGCCGATCGCGCCGCAGGTTGTACAGTGCGGGAATGAGTTTTCGCGCAGTCAAATCCCCGGTCACTCCGAAAATAATGAGGATACAGGACTGATGAGGCACGCGCGATTTGGGGTGATCCGCGAGCGCATGGGACCAATTCAGCATGGTGGAGGACTCCAAATTAAGGGCCTAAACGACGTAATGACTTCACTTTGGGACCTTACTGGAAAGGGGGCGTTTTGGTCATCTAACGTGTGCTTTTGGCAAAAAACGGGGAATGCTTATGGCGAGCGATTGTGGTAATCGAGGTAGCTTTGCAAAAGCGCGCAAGCCGCAAGCGTGTCGCTGCGGGCGGCGCGCTCTTTGCGCTTGGCGCCCATTTTCCGCAAGTGCCGTTCGGCTCCAGCGCTGGTCAGTCGCTCATCCCATTCGACAACGGGAATGGGAAATGCGCGTTTGGTCAGCAAGTCGATGAACGTGCGCGCGATCAAAGTAAAACTGCTCTCTGCGTTTTGTAGCGTCAGAGGTAAGCCGACGACAAATAGGGTAGGTGTGCGCTCTGCGGTGATTTGCATGAGGGAATCTATGCTCTGCTCAAGGCGCGCTTGAGCGCGCAACACTTGCCAGGGAAAGGCGATTTGCCCCCGCTCGTCGCTAATGGCGAGACCGATTCTCTTCTTGCCTAAGTCAATACCAATCGCGTGCAAAGGCACTTAGCGCTCTTGGCGTTGCAGCCTTTCGCGGGCGAGCTCTAAATCCTCTTCCGTATCGATCCCGAGTGGGCACTCGATTTCACAGCAGGCGACTTTCATGCTGTAGCCATGTTCGAGGATTTTCAACTGTTCGAGATCTTCTACCAGTTGCAGGGGCGTTTCGGCGAGTTTTGCGTAAATCGGGAGAAAGGAGCGGCGATAGGCGTAAATGCCTATATGCCTGTAGCGGAAAAGGCGCTTGACCCCTTTTGAGGGGCTATCGAGTTTTCGAGCGGGAATGCTGGCTCTACTGAAGTAAAGAGCATCTCCCGATTGGTTAAAGACGCATTTCACGACGGAGTTTTTTGCAAAGTCGCCGGCGCTGACGGGGACGGCGCACGTCGCCATGCTCGCCGCGGGATAGCGCTGCATGATCTGCAGGAGGGCTACGACGACGGCTTTGGGGACGAAGGGCTCATCTCCCTGAAGGTTGATGATGATCGATCCCTCTATAGCGTCCGCATGCTGCTCGAGCGCTTGGGCGATGCGCTGCGTTCCGCTGGTGCAATTGGTGGGTGTCATCAGGACTTTCCCGCCAAATCCCAGTACGTGTTTCTGAATGCGCTTATCGTCGGTGAGGACGATGATGTCGCTGAACAAGTCCATCGATTGAGCATTCCGATACGTCCTTTCGATGAGCGATTGCGCTCCAAGGGATAATAGGGGCTTTCCGGGAAGTCGTTTGCTGCCAAAGCGCGCGGGAATTAAGGCGCAGGGAGCTGGGTGTTTGAGCGTTTCGGCGGCCATGCGTGGTCGAATGTCGGGAAAATTCCCTTCGGTGGTTGCGGTGATGTGGACACTGTACTTTATGCGCGATTTTTTAAAGAACCGCTCCAGCCGAGCTTGCTGCGCAGAGTCGAAAAGTAATTGCGCCGCTGCAAGTTGATCCATCGAAATGGTTCAGTGCTGCGCTCGATTTTGGCGCCTTGGTGTTTTGTCAAGCGACACTTCATTTCAGCATCAACCACGACATCAACTGGCTCATTATGCCCCACTACTTCAACTTCAATCGCTACCTGAGGCTTGAGGATCAGCGGGCGCTGCGTCATCGCATGGGAGCAAATCGGTGTCAAGATGATCGCTTCAAGCTCTGGAGTGACAATGGGCCCGCCAGCTGATAGAGAATAAGCCGTCGAACCGTTGGGAGTGGCGATGATGAGGCCATCGCCGCTGAATACGTTGACGATCTGGCCATCGATGGTGACGGCGAGATCTACGAGTCCGAAATTTGCGCCGCGATGGAAGATGACTTCATTGAGAGCTGAGGTAGGGGAAGAGGTCTCGGCCTGGCAATGCAGCATCAGACGCTCTTCGATGGTAAAAAATCCCGCGATTAAATCGTCGAGACAGGGATAAAGATCGCCGATGGGCACATCGGCCATAAAGCCCAGTCCCCCCAAATTGACGCCGAGTATGGGGAATTTGACGGGGCCGAAGCAGCGGGAAAAGCGCAAGATCGTCCCATCTCCGCCGACGATGAGGCAGTAGTCGATGGTGCTGTCTGCAATATTTTGCGTTGGGACTTGGGAGGTTGTGAGGTCGATGATCTCAACCCCTGCGTTTTCAAGGTACCCGCGACTTGCAAGAGCTACTTCCTCGGCATTTTTTCTAGTGGCGTTGTAAAACAGAGCGATCTTCACGAAATTTCACCAAAGGGGAGGGTCAATGGGAGGGACACAATCTGACAGCTATGGGGTCGACCGCCTCACTTCGGCATAGTGGTTTTCCCCATTTCGCGCACGCTCTGTGCAAAGTGAGCAGGTCGCTGTCTCAGGTGGCTACTATTTGGGTTTGCACGTCTTGGCAACCCACCAAAATAGCGCAAAAAACAGATCGAAACTTTCATTGAATTGACATCGCTTGTGATACTACATAAAAACGGTTCATTTCGAAATGGGTCCGTAGTGCATCAAATTTTTGAAGAGAGAAATATGGCGGGCATCGACTTCGCGAGCTTAGAGGATATTGGGGGCGATCTCGGCGCGCTCTACCGTTTTGCGGAAATCGATGCACGCGCAGTGCGCAAGCTGCGCCCCCTTTCGCTCAAAACCGACTTGGCAAGCGTCACTCCTGCATCACGTATACACGGTCACAAGTCCCCATTCCCACTCAACTTGCCCGAAGAGGGAGAGCAACCCCTATTTCAATGGGGTCATGTAGGGGTGAAAGCGATTCGATCGCTCAAATTTCAGGAATTGATTGGAACTTTGAGACTCTCGACACATATCGAGAGTAAGCTCATTGAAAGTGGGTTGCGCTTTGTCGGGGATCTGGTCGAAGACCGAGGCACATTTCGGCGTTTGCGCTCATTGACCCATTTTCAAGTTGAAGAGGTGCACACAGCGCTTGCTCACTACTTTAAATCGTGTCCCACTGGTGTTGTGACAGAGTTTGAAAATGAGCACTTCATTCGCATTCTTCTCTCCAATGTGGAGTGCAAGTTCGCTTACTGCTTTTTGGAACAGTATCACTTGCAGGATATCCTTTCGCTAAGTGAGTTGCAAAAGCAAGAAGTGCGCAAGTGGAGCGCATCTCAAGTGATGCATGCGCGCACTTCGGTACTCGACCAGCTGAAAAAGGGGAAAAAAGAGGAGTGGATCGAACAGACGATGTCGAAGATCGCGGGCGCTATGATCATTCCCTGGATCGAGACGCAAGGGGGCATTGCCACGCGACGCGAAATTGAGGAGTGGCTTGATTTGCACAGTCAAAGACCCACTTTGAATCCCCATTTGACGCAGCTTCTCAAGGCGATGTGGAATTGGGAGGAGTTCATTTGGCGACCGGCTCTTTTGCCGATGCAGCTCTTTCGCATCGACGACCTCTTTGCCTCTAGTGGCGCTAGCCTTAAAAATTGCGAGCGATTGCTCTACGCGTTAGATCGGCGATTTTGCCGGTGTGGCCAGGCATACTCTCTTGAGTTTTTGTTGGAATGGGTCTCTAGAGAATGGGCGCAACACTGGAGGCAATTGGATCGCATCGTCGCGTTGAAATTGCTCAACGCATCGAAAAAGTACAAATTTATTTTCAACTGCGGCGAAATCCTCGTGGAAAAAACCGCGTGATTGCCCAGAATAGGACTCGAACCTACACGCCTTGCGGCACCAGATCCTAAATCTGGCGTGTCTACCATTCCACCATCTGGGCGGGAATTTGGAAATTTTGGCTCAAAAGGTCAATTTTCTCCAACGTCTCGTAGCTTTTTACGGTAAAATTTTCCTTTTCATCAGGGTGACAAACGTCCAAGTTGACATCGCCCCGAGACATTTTTATAGTTTCCGCGATGTTGGTGAGTCAGCTGATTGGAAGAGTGGCAGAGCGGCCGAATGCGTCTGACTCGAAATCAGATTGCACAGTAATGTGCACGGGGGTTCAAATCCCTCCTCTTCCGTCTACATGGGTGGGTTAAGGCCACTTTTTTAAAATTTAGCCTGTTTATATCCCGTCAAGTTCATCGATATTTATGGTGGACTGTTACTTGTGCCAAATGGAGCTGATGAGAAGCTTCGAGGAGATGGACGTCATTGCATGAAGCGACGTAGCTCTCTTCACGCAGGTAGAAGGCTATATCGAAATTGGCCAGCTGCGGAAGCTGCTCGCGCTTGAGGGGCACAAGCTAGTCCTGCTTTTGCATAAGCTAGGGCATGTAACTACTCAGAAATATGAGATCGTATCCCTCGCGCTGACCCTCCTTGAGCTTGGCTAAATTGCCTTGGTGCTGTCAAACGTATCGATGGCACTTTACAGTGATAGGTACATTCAATAGCTTGAATGACTTAGGGGTCGAGAAAATCAGCTTGAGACTACAAGGTCAAAAATACTTAGATTAATTTGGGCAAGAAAATTGAAAAAGTCTTCATTGGCATTTGTGCTCAACAAGTTGCGTGCAATAAAACAAAGAAATAAGCAATGTAAAAGTCATTCATTTTTTACTATGAATTTTGCCGATCGAGTTCAATTTCCTTAATTATTTTACCCCTAATCATCAGATCTTCGTTCCAATCAAATGGAATTCCGAATAGAAAACGTTGTAAAATATACTTAGATTTATCTGTTTCTGAGTGGAAGGTTCGAATAGGAATGCCGCAAATAGTAGGCTGAAGCTTAAATTCGCCGAATTTTTTCTTCAAATCATGATGCGTCAACTCCTTGTCTGACGATAAACCAATCAGAATATTTCCTAGCATCTGAAATTCCAAAATACTCGTCAACTGATTCTCATTAATCTGATCAAATCGGATTTTGCAAATGTTGTGAAATCTGTCAAAACAGTTTGGGGGTAGATGTACTTCATCTGTGAGGACTAAAACTCGCCTTGTTGAGCGAAAAATTTTATTCCAAAGCAGTGAGGTTTGTGAGCAATTGTCGTTACCAGATTGCACAATAATTTTTTCTAATAGAGGTTGAGGAATATCGCGAATTTTTTTATTGCAGATGTGATCATTTATCATTTGGTTTTAACTTAGTTGGCTTCAAATACATACTTTGTAAAATAGGACTAGTTTTTTGTCCAGTTCTCTGGATGTACCAATATCAACAGAATACTTTTTCTAAGAAATATGCGCGCCGCTCTTGACTCGATCCCAAACTCGAATGTAGGCCGAGTTCTTTTCTTTAAGATCCCTGATGAAGTGCGCTTTGGCAAGTATCTCAGGAGCTAAGTACTGCCGATGCAAACTCGCCGTTTTCTCATCTAGCAAGGGGATACTCGCTGCATTGGGAGTTAAGAATAGGCAATGCGCGGCGTTTTTTGCAGCTATCTCAGGGGTGAGTAAGTGCTCGATGAATGCGTGCGCTAAATCGGGCTGATGTGATGCTTTGAGGAGAACGACGTCATCGCACGAGGCGACATAGCCCTCTTCAGGCAGGTAGAAAGCCACATTGAGATTGTCGCGCTGCGTCTGCATAATGTCGCCTAAATAGGCGTGACAAATGAGAAATTCAGCACTAGCCAGTCCCATTTTGTACTGCTCATTTTCAAATTTCGCGATATTCTTGCGCCACTC
>CAXTAX010000035.1:0-6417 GCA_964241995.1 uncultured bacterium
CCCCTAAAAGGTCCTTCGCCTCCTACAAAAAGGCATTGATTCAAATGGCTCGTGAGGGCAACGTTGATCCAGAAATCTGGAACAGCTACGTCCAAGCATCGCAAGTTGTTCACGGAACGTCTCACTTGCCAATTCTCTAAGCAAAATGACCACCTCCCACAACCTCGGTTTTCAACTGAAGTGGGAGGCGTTAGGTCGCAATTAAAATGCATCTCCAATTAGAGATCGAGTCAATTCTGCAGTCATTATTAGTCCGCCCGCAGCTCCCTGTACGGTGTTATGGGTCAAGGCTAAAAATTTCCAATCTAAAGCATTACAAGCCCTAAGCGATCCCAATACACATGTCATTCCCTCGCCGACTTCGCGGTGCAAACGGGGTTGTGGAAACTCTGGATGATCGATAAAGCGCAACGCTTCCTTCTCTGTCGCTAAACAGCCACTCCCTTCATGAGCGCTATACGTGCGCCACGCCTCAATCACTTCATGCCTTTGGGCCTTTTTGATGAAGCGTACGCCGACCGCCAAGGTGTGCCCTTCAGTGACTGCTACCCGCAAGCACCTAGCGGAGATCTTTATGGGAAGAGCGGTCACTTTTCCCGCATCCAACTTACCCAGCACCCTCGGCGTTTCTGCCTCAACTTTTTGCTCTTCATATGGAAGGGGGAGAAGGTTATCCAAAATGTCCCAAGCGGGAACCCCGGGATATCCGGCACCGGAAATGGATTGCATCGCGTGCACAGTGACCGAATCGATGCCAAAGCGCTCGGCGAGGGGCTTGAGACTTAAAGCCAAACCGACGACGACGCAGTTGGGCTTTGCGACAATCGCTCCGCCATACAGCTCCATTTGACGGCGCAAAAGCTGAAGATGTTCGGGATTGACTTGGCTTGCGACGAGCGGGACTTCACCGCTTGATCTATGCGCGCTGCTCGCGCTGAAGACGAGGCATCCAAAATCGCGATACTGCAGCTCAAGGTCATGCGCTACGTCACTTCCCAAAGCCGAAAAAATCCATTTGACTGTGGAGTTGGGGCTAGGGGACGTCACCAATTTCTCGGCAATTTCCTCGGGGATCGGCTGAGGGGAAAGCCAGTGCACGGCGCGAGAATAGGGCTTGCCCGCAGACTTTTGCGACGCGCAGAGTTGAGCGATGGTGAAATGAGGATGGCGATGCAAGAGAGCGACGAGCTTTTGACCCACCGCGCCCGTTGCGCCCAAGATGGCCACTGGAATTTTTGTCACGTTCTGACTGATCCGATCAATTGCATGGGGAAGAATAAACTCAAAAGTAGCCCCAATGCAAAAAAATGGACAGTACGTTGGCGAACAAGCGCGCAATTTGGATAAAGTATGGGCATCGTCCCTGCCGCCATCACATCTCATCTCCACCTCGCAAAGTGGATTGCGTTTGGCGCTTACCGAAACATGAGCCGCTACTTCACGTGCCTCAAATGCCCCTATGTTGGTTTTGAACCCGAGGTTATTTGAAGCGCCCGTGTAATATGGGACGCACGCGCTGATTGTGGAGCGTTTCTGCGGCAAACGCTGCAAAGAAAAGAACCCCACCAGTGCGACTTTTGACGGTCGCGATCTGCGCTAGATCAAGCGCGCCCGATAGTGCATCCCAGGTATATCCAAGGCGTTCAGCTCTCTATAATAAATCGCCAGGCGCTTTGTCTTGAGGTGATCTGGGTATCTTGAGTACGCGAAAAGAGCGGTTGCTTGGACTCCATGGACTATTTGGGAGAAATTCTTCTCACTGCGAACTAATTTGGATAGAATAGGATCTTCAATTACTAAATGTAGTATGGGGAGTATTAAGTCTTACTTGAGAGGGGTATTAGCCGTGTTTAAAAGTAGCGGGGCACTACGTGAGCGCGCAGCGCTCCACATTGGCGATCTAAGCGAGCTCTGGCGCCCAGTGGGCAAATTCTTGGGGCGGTGGCTCTTACTCATTTTATGCGTATTGGGGTTGAGTTGGTGTGGGTCTGCATACCGCAAAGCCAACCGCCCCCTCATCTTGGTGGGTGATCCACCCGCCTTATTTAGCGGCCAAATGCACGATGATCTCGCGACCATTCTCATGCGCTCATTGAAGCAAGCGCGCACATCGGTCTATTTAGAAGTGTTTACCTTATCTGATCCAAATGTTGTAGACGCGCTCAATCACCTCGCCCACCGAGGAGTACGCGTGCAAATTGCTACAGATCGACAATCGATTGCGCTCTTTACCAAGCTCGATCCCAAGATCACCTTTAAAGTGATTCCCTCTTCGGGAATTATGCATCGCAAAATTCTCGTCATCGATTCCGAATTGGTATGGCTGGGATCTGCCAATATTACTGAAGAATCCCTCAATTTACATCACAATCTCTTAGTCGGAGTGCGAGATAAAGAACTCGCCAAATTTCTGGATGGCGATTCTCAAGATAGTGAGCGTTCGATCAATATCGCTGGGCAAAGCGTCTTGATCGGGAAATTGCCGCAATGGCGCAAGGCGATGAATCAACTCATCGAGCACATAGATCGCGCCGAGCATTCGATTCGCATCGCGATGTTTTCTTGGACGCGCCCAGAAATTGCCGATGCCCTCATACGCGCTAAAGGGCGAGGCATCGCAACACAAGTCGTTTTAGACCGCAGATGCGCTCAATCGATCAACGAAGCGATCGTGCACAAACTTGTCGAGGGGGGGATTGCAGTGCGTTTAAGTCTTGGCTTGCCCCTACTGCATTACAAATTCGCATGGATCGATGAGCGCATGCTCTGGACAGGTTCCACCAATTGGACTTCTGCGGGTTTTTCAAAAAACCAAGAGCTCGTCGTCCGGTTTCCCCAGCTGACCTATGGACAACAGCGCTGGATGACTAAACTCTGGAGCCGCTGCTGGCTAGAAGCAGCCGCTCCCAATTAAGAGCTCAAGCCTGGCTAAAAGCGCGACAAAATTTCCGCGCGAGTCAGCGATTCCCCGACGGAAAAACCTCGCGGTTTTCCCCCAAAAGTGTCGTTTTGTGCAAACTATTGCGCAATAGAATGAATCAAACGACCTACCATGGCTGACCCCACTTTGCAACTTTCAGCTCCCGTATCTGGCCTCCCTGTACTTGGCCTTATTGGAAAGGGCCAAATGGGGCAGCTCGTCGAAAAGCTGTGGCTCAACGAGAGCAAAGGGGCGGTGCTGAGCGTGCACCAAGGGTCTTCTTGCGCGTCGTGGGAGAAGCTCGAAGGAGCCGATATTCTGATCGACGTTTCTGCGGCATCGGCTACTGAGCGCGTGTGCAAGCTTGCCTGCAAAGCAAAAATTCCCTGGGTGTTAGGCACGACGAATTGGCAAAACCACAAGGAGATGATGCAACGCGAGATACATCGAGCTCAAATTCCCTTTCTCTACGCTCCAAATTTCTCTCTGGGCATTCACCTATTGTCCCACGCTCTGAAGGCGGTCTCCCCTCTTCTTTCCCTTTTGCCAACCTGTGAAGTGAGTATTCGCGAAGTGCATCACAAAAAAAAACGGGACCAACCCTCCGGAACGGCGAAATGGCTCCATCGGGAGTTAGAGCCCCTCGCCGAACATCGGAACTCGAGCATTTACAGCGAACGGCGAGGTGCCGTGATTGGGCGGCACGAGATTCTCATCGACGCTCATGGAGAAGAGATTGCGCTGATCCACAAGACTTCGCACAGAGAGAGCCTTGCGCGCGGGGCGATGCGCGCCGCCGACTGGCTCATGCGGCAACCACCGGGCTGGTATGAAATGGAAGATCTCGTGCGCGAGCTCATCGCGCTAGCGCACGCAAATACCTCAGTCGGAGGGAAACCTTGACTGCACCAGTGGGCACACTCACTGCCCTGATCACCCCCTTTCAAGGAGACGAGATCGATTGGAACGCGCTCTTGCGCATCGCCGACGTTCAAGCCCGCGCGGGAGTGAATGGTTTGGTCTTAATGGGCACGACCGCTGAAGTTTTCGCCCTTAATGATGAGGAGCAAGTGCGCATCTTTCAAACGCTTCGCACTAGACTCGGAGCCACCTTCCCCCTTTGGTGGGGCTGCGGGACCTCTTCGACGCGCACTACGGTAGAGCGCGTAAGGCGCGCCGAGACATTGGGCGCCGACGGCGCAATGATCGTCACGCCCCCCTACGTCAAACCCAATGCCCATGGCATGCGGCGCCATATTGCAGAGATTTGCGAGCGCACCGCACTGCCGATCATGCTCTACAATAACCCTGGACGCGCCGCGATTTCGCTCGAGGTTTCGACCCTCATCGATTTGTGCCAATTCGAGCAAGTCACCGCAATCAAAGAATCGGGCAGCAACTTGCATCGAGCAATGGAGCTCATTCGGCTTCGTCCCCAACGCGTTTCCATACTCGCGGGCGACGATGCGTGGATCGCCCCCATGCTGTTGCTCGGAGCGCAAGGCGCTGTGAGCGTCAGCGCAAACCTACTGCCCAAAGCGGTGAAATCCCTCATCGATAAGGGGCGCTTTGCCCCCGCTGAAGTGGCGGCCCAGCTTCATCACCTGTGGCCCCTTTTTCGCGCGCTGGATCTGGAGACCAATCCCCTCGTCATCAAATACCTCATGTCTCGCAAGGGATGGTGCTCAGCCGATGTGAGGGCGCCCCTCGGCCCCTTGGAAGATGCGACTCTGCAAGCACTCGACCCCCTTTTGAGCGATGCGCACCTGACAGCGGAAATGGACATACCTGGAGGCTAAGCAAAAACGTGTACCGCAACACCCATTTTGCGTGCCTTGAAGGCGCGTATCTCTTTCCTCAAATTCAGGCGCGCAAAGCGCGCTATCTGAGTGAGCATCCCGAGGCGGCGCTCATCGATTTGGGAATCGGGGATACTCGCCTACCCATTCCCGACGTGGTTGCCCAGGCGATGGGAAATTATTCTATGGATCTCGCCACCCCTGCTGGTTATCGCGGTTATGGCGACGAACAGGGAACTAAAGAGCTGCGCGAGCGCATCGCCGAAATCCACTACCGCGCCGCCATCTCTACCGATGAAATCTTCATCGGCGATGGCACCAAATGCGATATCGCTAGGCTTCAAGTACTGCTGGGCCCAGACGCGATCATCGGCATTCAAGATCCCACCTATCCGGCGTATCGCGATAGTGCTCTTCTGACTGGGGGGGGGCTCCGCACGCGCGATGGTCGTCAGAGATTGCAGTTTCTTCCCTGCACTTTGGAAAATGGCTATTTCCCCGATCTGGAGCGCGCAGATCCCACCATCGATGCGCTCTTTTTTTGCTCTCCCAATAATCCCACTGGGCATGCAGCCACCCGTGAGCAACTGCAAAATCTCGTAGATTGGGCGCGCCTGCATGAGGTCCTCATCGTATTTGATGCGGCCTACAGCTGGTATGTGCGCGACCCAAAAATTCCAAAATCGATCTTTGAGGTCGAGGGGGCTGAGCGCTGCTCGATCGAATTCAATTCCTTTTCCAAAATGGTGGGATTCACCGGAGTGCGTTTGAGCTGGAGCGCCATCCCGCACAACCTCACCTATGCCGATGGCACAAGGTTACTTCCAGACTGGCGCCGGATCGCCACCACTCTTTTCAATGGCGCGAGCAACATCGCCCAGATGGGAGGGGTGGCATGCTTGACCTCGGAGGGGCTCTTAGAGATACAAACGCGCATCGACACCTATTTGTCCAATGCCACCATGCTGCGAGATGCCCTCAGCGAGCGGGGAATTCGCTGCTCGGGCGGGCAAAATGCCCCCTATCTATGGGCGCATTTTCCCGGTCACTCATCCTGGGATGTCTTTGATAGGCTCCTCACCGATTGCCGCATCGTATGCACGCCGGGCAGCGGATTTGGGCAATGCGGAGAAAGCCACATTCGCCTTTCAGCTTTTGCCAGCGCGCGCGACGCAGCGCGCGCAGCCGAGCGCCTTGCGTCTATTGCACCTGCTCTGCGTTGACCAATGCCAAATGGCGAAGGCCGCGCTTTGCCTCAGCGCGGTGGGGCAAGAGCGCCAAAGCCTCGCTTTTCACCTCGGGAGGGCCCAGTCGCCAAGCCACACAAGCTGTGAGAAATAGGGGTAGCCAAAGCGAAAGGACGCACGCATCGCCATCCCCCACAGCGAGCTTGCCCACCAAGAGTAGCGCGCGCCTTTCAGGACTGAGCAGCACACTTCCCACTTTATGGCGCAAATGGAGCTCGGCGAAGCGCGCCCATCTTTGCACCGTCTCGAGGGGAAGGTTGTGGGGCAAATCCCCTAGCAATTCGTAGGTCACCACGAGCTCGTCGCTGTTTTCGAAGTATTCTAGTTCCAAAGGACAATCATCGACGGTGCATTGCCAAGTCGATGAACCCGATGCATGCGGATGCGGCAGATTCAACACCTCACAAACCATCGCGATATTCTCAAGTGCAGTGATCAAAGACACTAGTAC
>CAXTAX010000036.1:0-6389 GCA_964241995.1 uncultured bacterium
CTCTCGCGTAACATTGAAGGCCAGTCCCACCTCTTCCAACGTTTTGGGCTTGCCGTCGATGAGTCCAAAGCGCTGAATGAGGACAGTGCGCTCCCTCTCACCGAGAGTTTCCAGCACTTCATTGATTGCATCTTTGAGGATGGCGTAACCCGTCGCTTCTGCCGGCGATTCTGCTGAGGTGTCCTCGAGAAAGTCGCCGAATTGGCTCTCTCCTCCATCGCCGACTTCAGCCTGCAGCGAGACGGGATGTTGTGAGATTTTGTAGATCTCCCGCACGCGATCGGGGGTGATGCCGAGCTCGACAGCGAGCTCTTCGGGCGTCGATTCCCTGCCGGTCTCCATCATCAATTTCTTCGCTCCGCGCAATACTCGGTTGATCGTTTCGATCATGTGCACGGGAATGCGAATGACGCGCGCGAGATCGGCGATTGCCCGCGTGACAGCTTGCCGAATCCACCACGTGGCGTAGGTCGAGAACTTGTACCCACGGCGGTACTCGAATTTCTCCACCGCTTTCATCAGGCCCATATTGCCCTCTTGAATCAGGTCCAAGAAAGACAGGCCGCGATTGGTGTATTTCTTGGCGATCGAGATCACCAGGCGAAGGTTTGATTCGACCATCTCGCGCTTGGCCTCGTGGCTCTTGTCGATCCACCGTTGCAGCATGCGCACATCGCGTTTGAATTCATCGAGTGTGCGTCCGGCGGCGAGTTCCCTTTTGAGCATTTTGCTCTGCGCACCTTGGAGCTTGGCAGTGACAAAGCGATTTTTCTCAGCCCTGGGAGCGAGACTTGCGATTTCCCCTTCCAATTCCAAAAAGCGGTCGTAGGCGCTTAAGATGACCTCTCCAAAATCCCCGATGACATCGTTGCGAAAGTGGAAGATGCGCAAGTAGGCGTGCGTGCGAATGCGGCACCTTTCGATTTGCGCATCAACCGCTTTGCGATCCCCCGCATCGCATTGAGCCATTTGCTGCAGCAAACCCTCGAGCAGCTCGTCGTCTTTTTGGAGCAATGTGCAGAGCTTGGGCAAAAGAGCGAGGTACTTTTGTTTGTCGGCGATCTCTTTTTCCGCCACGATTTTGTCGAAGCGTTCCTTGCTGTAGAGCAGGTGATGCCCGATCGAAACGGCCTCTTTGGCCGCATAGCGAAAGCGCATGATGATATCCTGCGTTTGCATTTGGGCCTTTTCGATACGCTTGGAGATCTCCACCTCCTCTTCCCTGGACAAGAGGGGCACCGAACCCATCTCTTTGAGGTACATGCGCACGGGATCCTCTGGCGAGCCCTCGCTTCTGCGCGAAAGAGTCTCGAGCTCTTTGGCCTCGCGCTTGCGCTCTTTTTGCTTTTCGACGTCGATTTGATTTAGAATTTGGACGTCGTTGCCCATCAAGAAGATGAGCACTTGATCGAGCGCTTCGGGGGTGTCGAAGCTCATCGGGAGAATGTCGTTGATCTCCTCGTGGGTGATGAAACCCTGCTCGGAGGCCAGCGCGATAATCTCTTCGATTTTGCTCTGGTGTTCTACCTCTAAAGAGGCAATGGGGGGTGAGTTGCTCATAGAGACCTAATCTTTAGAGAAATGATACCGCGTATCTCGAGGGGTGCGATTTTCTGCGCGCCAAATGGCAAGGTTTTGAGCGCGTCCAAATGACGCGTACCCTGCAATTTTTTGCCGATCCAGTAGCAAAAAATGCACGTTAAATGCGTTTTGCGAAACTTTGCCCGAGGCGTTTGGCCGCAAGGGCAATTTAAGAGATTTACAATTTTACATCTCAAGCGTATTTTCGCAAGCTGCACGTCCGCGCAGTGCTTCCCATTTGACCTTGTCAAAAAGGGAACATTCAAGTCATGTTGATGGCATTTAACGCAAAAACGGGGCACTGGTAGCTCAATCGGATAGAGTACCCGGCTACGAACCGGGCGGTTAGAGGTTCAAATCCTCTCCAGTGCACATTTATACGTGGCGAATCTTGTGGGATCTTGAGGAGTACTAAGCGCAACATGCACATTCAAAGTTTTTGCGCTGGAACACTTCAGACCAATTGCTACACTTTGCTCGATGCGCAAAGTGGGCGTTTTGTCCTCATCGATGCACCGCCTGAATCGACGAGTGAAGTTGTCGCGTTTGCTCGCGACCGAAATGCCTGTCTTGAAGCGATTTGGCTCACCCATTCCCATTGGGATCACATCGCTGAAATCGCAACCCTTATCCAACTTCTGGGCAGGCAAAGAGAACCCGGCGAGCGTTTTTCCATTGCGGTTCACGAACTGGATGCGGGAAACCTCAAGTCTCCTGGTAGTGACGGCATAGCTCCCCCGATTGCCATTTCGAGCTGTGAACCCACTCGCTTGTTGCGGGATGGGCAAATGCTGGAATTTGCCGGCGTCTCCTTCCGCATTTTGCACACACCGGGTCACTCTCCGGGTAGCATTTGTCTATATTGCGAGGAAAAAGCGATGCTCTTTACAGGTGATACGCTCTTTCGAGGGAAAATGGGCAGTCTTTCATTGCCGACTGCTCAGCCGAGCGCGATGATGCATTCCCTACGCACTCTCATGCAATTGCCTCCGGCCACCTCCATTTTCCCCGGGCATGGTCCCTCCTCGACGCTGCAAGAGGAACGCGCATGGATGCAAAAACGCCTCAAAAGCATTTAACCCCCCCTTTAGTCTCACATGTTCCTTACTCGCGCGTTCAAATTTCTCATGCGAATCCTGCTGCGTTGGCCAAGTCGAGGGGGAGGCATGGCCATTATGGGGACGTTTTTCCTCGCCCGTTACTGGAAATGGTTGCTGGGGACGCTCATCGCCGCGCTCATCGCCCTCACCACTTTTGGCGTGCATATGCAGCGTCGCCGGGCAGATGACCTCGCGCGCCTCATTGAATTGCATGTGGCGATGCAGCGGTGGGAGCATTCACCGCAAGACCGGGTCGCGCACTTGGAGCGACTCAACGCGCTATTTCGCCGATGTCCCCAGATGCTCGAGCGCTTCGGGGGGGAGTTTTTGCAAAGCGCACATCTTCTAGGGCGGCTTCATGACAAAAGCGATCCGTGGATTGAGCGCGCTCTCACAAAACAGTTATCGCAGTGGATGAATCTCGAGCAAGGCGAACGCCTAAAATTCGAGGAGGTGTCGCTGCAGGCGATCGATGGGCAATGGCTCAGCGTCGCAAAGAGCGGTGAGCTCTGGCCAGTGCCTTTAGCCGATCCATGCTCGGCGAAGTCAGAGAACTTTGACGCCCCTGCGCTTCAGCCACCCCCTTTTGCAGGCTGGCGCGCCTACCACCTCATGCGCCGCTTTGCCGCGGCTCAACTCGCCAACGATTCGGCGCTTTGCGCGCGCACGCAACTCGAATTGCTCGAGGCAGCGGGGGAGTGGCGCCCCCCCTATGCCACCTTCCTCGCCGCATTTACCGCTGGCAGATTATCCCTGCGCGATTGGGCAGAAAACCGAGTTGGGCCCTCTTCCTAAGCGCTCTTTGTACGCAATCGATGCAATGCGTTACGGATTGCACTCTGGGCGAAGCCTCTTTCCTTTAAAGCTGAAGTATCTGTAGCGTAGTGCTCGTATATATTGCGCGCGCCGTATGAAGCATTGCGCGCTGGCCAAATCGCGATCTATAGCGTTTATGAATTCGTATCTCGTCATTGTCGAATCGCCTACAAAGATCAAAACCCTGCGGAAGTTTTTGGGAAATGAATATTCCTTTGAATCGTCGCTTGGCCACATTCGCGATTTGCCCAAACGCTCATTAGGCATCGATCTAGACCACGATTTTGCGCCCGAATACGTCGTCGTCGAGGGCAAAACGGCGATTGTCGAGAGACTCAAGCGCGCAGCGCGTGGGATGACCACGGTCTATCTTTGCCCTGACCCCGACCGCGAGGGGGAAGCCATCGCTTGGCACATCGGCGCGCTACTCGGTCCGAAAGTGCCCGTTCAGCGCGTCACCTTCAATTCGATTACTAAAGAGGAAGTTCTACGCGCCCTGAGCCATCCGCGCCAAATCGACATGGATTTGGTCAATGCTCAGCAGGCGCGCCGCATTCTCGATCGCCTCGTCGGCTACACAGTCTCCCCCGTTGTCGCGAAGCGCTTTCAGGGGGCGGGTCGCTTTCAGGGCAGCAGCTCGTTATCGGCTGGGCGCGTACAATCGGTAGCGCTCAAGTTGGTCGTCGACCGCGAGGCGGAAATCGAGCGCTTTCAACCTATCGAATATTGGGTCATTCACGCGCATCTGCACAATCCTGAAAAGCCGCAAATTTTTAAGGCGATGCTTTGGCGCGTCGACGGCAAGCGCGTCGAAAAAGAGAGCCAAAACGGTGAAAGCTACACCGTGCATAACGAGCAGATCGCCTCGAACATCAAAGAGCGCTTGGAGCATGCGCAGTACTGCGTTGCAGGCGTGGAGCGCAAGGAGAAAAAGCGCCACCCAGTGCCCCCTTTCACGACGTCGACGCTCCAGCAGGAAGCCAGTCGGCACTTTGGCTTTTCAGCGACGCGCGCTATGCGCTGCGCGCAGGGACTATATGAGGGAATCGATTTGGGGAGCCAAGGTAGCGTCGGTCTCATTACCTATATGCGCACCGATTCGGTACGCATCGCCCCCGAGGCCCTCGGCCAAGCTAGGAGGTATCTTCTAGGGGCTTACGGGGAATCGCATTTGCCCCAGACCCCGCGCCAGTTCACCTCGCGCAAATCGGCGCAAGATGCGCACGAGTGCATCCGTCCAACCGATATTGAACAGACCCCTGAGAAGGTACGCGCCTATCTCGATGCCGATCAATTCAAGCTCTACAGCCTGATTTGGAAGCGATTTGCCTCCTCGCAAATGGCGAGTGCGGTCTACGACACCGCTGCGATCGACGTCGATGCCGCTCCGGGAATCGCGTTGCGCGCCACTGGATCGATCTTGAAGTTTGCGGGCTTTTTAGCAGTGTATGAGGAAAAGGTAGACGATGAGCTCGACTCCGAGCATAAATTGCAATTGCCCGATCTCAAAGTGGGCCAACCGCTCGATTTGGATGAGGTAGACACGCAGCAATCGTTTACAAAGCCCCCCCCACGCTATTCAGAAGCCTCCTTAGTCAAAGAATTGGAAAAGTCGGGCATCGGCAGGCCTTCCACCTACGCTGCGATCATGGGCAAGATTCAGAGCAAGTCCTACACCGTCAAAGAGGCCAATCGACTCAAGCCGACGGAACTCGGGCGCATGCTCGCCAAGGCTCTTGAAACCCATTTCCCCATGATTATGGACGTGGGCTTTACGGCGAAAATGGAGGATCAGCTCGAAGAAGTCAGCGAGCAACACAAGGAATGGACCAGTTGGCTCTCAGAATTTTGGGAAAAATTTCATCCTCTTATCGAGCAAGCTGATGAGCATATGGCTCCCCCCCGCGAGGATACCGAACGCGAGTGCCCCAAATGCGGCAAGCATCTGCAAAAAATTTGGTATCGCGACAAGTTCTTTCTCGGATGTAGCGCCTATCCCGAGTGCGACTTCCGCAGCTCCATCGAAGCGATGGACTTTGACAAAGGGGAGTATGAACCCGATTTCAAATGGGACCAACCCTGTCCTAAATGCCAATCGGCGATGAAGGTGCGCCACGGGCGTTACGGTGCATTTTTGGGTTGTGAGAAGTATCCCGACTGCCGCGGCATTGTGCAAATCCCTAAACGGGGCGATCCCGCCAACCACACTGTGAAAGTCGCCTGTCCAGCGCGCGATTGCCCCGGGCAACTCGTGGGGCGTCGCTCGCGTTTCAACAAGGTCTTTTACGCCTGCTCCACGTATCCCGACTGCGATGTCATCGGTCCCAATCCCGAAGCTGTGATGGAGAAATATCGCGATCACCCGAGAACCCCTTCGGCCAAAAAGCCCACTGCTAGCCGATCGCGTGGAAAGCAAACCCCTTCCGCCGCATCTGCAAAAAAAGGAACCAAGACTGCGGCGAAGAAGGGGGCAAAAGCGGCAAAAACGAGCGGGACATCCGCCAAATCCACAGGGGAACAACTGGGAGCCAAAAAAGCTAAGGCGCCACCGAAAAAGGCGCAGCGTGCAAGTACACCGGGGTCCCTGATGCCCTCAGCACCCCTCAAATCGATCACAGGCGAAGGGCCCATCAGTCGCCCTGAAGCGCTGAAGAGGGTTTGGCACTACATCAAAGAGCACAACTTGCAAGATGCCAGTGATCGCCGTTACATTCTTGCCGATGACAGCCTAAAAGGCATTTTCCCCGACCAACCGCGCGTGCATATGATGAAAATCGCGGGTGGTTTGACGCCTCACTTAAAGGAAGGCTCATAGGGCAACTTTCTCTGCTCAGCAAAAAGTCTTTACTCTTAAAGCTTTGCCATACATTAAAATCCCTCGCAGTTCTAGAT
>CAXTAX010000037.1:0-6298 GCA_964241995.1 uncultured bacterium
ACCCTGCATCGCGCGACATTTTTCAAAATTGACCCATCTGATCTCCTTCGCTCCTCAGACAGCTCTACATTGGGAGGGGAGGACGTCGAGAGATATCAATGGGTACCCATCAAGGCTCTTTGTCCCAAGGTTGCATCGCCACTTGTGCAATTTGCCGTAAAGGTAGTGCAAGGTGGTCTAGAGCCTCATTGCGAATCACGGTGGTCTTGGCATAGCGGCGCAGCGCTTCATAGATTGAGGCTTAGGCGCTCATGATGCCCTACTAATGCGCTTTAAAAACTGTGTTGCGACATTGCCTCTCATCAAGTGATATTGGCAAAATGGGAAACTACCTAATTTGAAGTGGGCAATTGCATGATTCAGGGTACAGAGAAATGGCATGCATGGCGAAAAGAGGGAATCGGGGGATCGGATGCTCCGGTTGTCATGGGCTTTTCGCCTTGGAAGACCCGCTTGCAATTGTGGCGTGAAAAGATCACTGGAGAGATCGAGGATTTGGGCCATTTACCTCAAATTATTCGGGGACGAGAGAATGAGGCCAAGGCACGTGCGTGGGCGGAACACCATCTTGGATGCGCCTTAGAGCCACTTTGCCTAGAACATCCAAAATGGCCGCAGCTTCGAGCCTCCTTTGACGGTCTCAACCCCAAACTTAGAGTGGGCATTGAGATCAAGTGCCCAAAAGGTGGGGATCATGCAACAGCTCGTCGCGGAAAAATTCCCGAAAAATACATTTGGCAACTGCGCCATTTGATGCTGGTTGGGAATTTGGATCAAATTCACTACATCAGTTTCGACGGATCATCAGGTGTCGTCGTCACATTGGCGCGCTCTGATGAGGAAGAGCAAAAACTCCTCACGGCGGAATTTGCCTTTTGGCAAAGTATTTTGGATGGGATTCCTCCAGAGTTTACCGACAAAGATAAAATGCCCGCTTGTGACGCTGTATGGATTGCTACGGCACGCGCCTACCTCGAAGCGAAGCGCTCTTGTGAGGTGATAGAAAAGCGTTGTTCAATTCTGAAAGATCGACTGATCTCTTTGGCAGGAGATCGAGCCAGCGTGGAAGGAGGGGGCATTGAAGTGGTGCGATCTCTTAAAAAGGGGCAGGTGGATTACGAGAAAATTCCCGAGCTTCGGGGAGTAGATCTTGAGCTTTACCGCAAGCTGAGCAGTGTGGTGCTCTCTGTGCGGGAAAAGAGTTGAGCCTTTGGTTAGATCGCCCTTCAATGCAATTATTTTGCATTGCCACCCCAAGAAGTTTCAGCTTTGTTATATTAACTACCAAATTTGGAAAAGCTTAATAAATACGATATTAGGTCAGAGGTTCGTCAATATCAACTAAAACACAAGGTTTTCCCACTTTATTTGACGAAGGACATTTGGGCCATATCAAACAACGCTATATCAGAAAAGGCGAAAGATATGCTAAATTCTCCAACAAACGAAAAAATCCCATGTTTATTATAAGTTTTATTCATCCATCAAAAGAGCTTTTTTAGCTTATCAAAAGCGGATTGAACTTAAACCTAATGTTCACACCCACTGATGAAAAATTGCTGTTGGGAAAACTCTACGAATGCCATGAACTTCGGTGGTAACTTCCCTACTCATCGGCGCCATGTTCTCTCTCGACATCACCGAGTATTCTCTGGGTTTGGCTTAAGACCTCATGCAACGCGTAAATACCCCGCAACTGATAATAACTTGCCGAATCGTCTGCGAATGAGATACTCGTAAACGAGGGACAATTTCCCGAGCGCAATATAGTACGCATCTCATAGACACTTAAGCATACGTCTGATAATATTGCGCCACGTTGAGCTCGACGAAAAGCTGTGAGGGCCACTTGCAGAACCAAAGCAGCTTGGCAGATCTGAAAATTGAGGTGCTCTTCGCGAGTGATTTGCTTTTTGCCCAGATATTGAGAGAAAAGGGCGTGCACTTGCTCTAGCGGAAATCCCAACGTGTACTTCGCAACGTCGAAGTAGGGATGACCTATAGAGCAAGAATCAAAATCGATCAGAAAAATTTGCCATTTGTTTTGTTGAACACTATACAAAACGTTTTCTTGGAAAAAGTTTCCGTGAATAATCGTTGCATGGCTTGCGATCCAGGGCGCAATGTGCCGAAAGAGGGTTTCTATGCGCCCTATCGCATCGGTCAACTCTTCCGAAAGCCCACTTTCATAATCGGAGTGGTTCTTAGAGATGATATTCCAAGGTAAATCTGCATAAGATGCAATTGCAGGGCCTATACGGTCTTCGAACGCTTGGTGGAACTTCCGAAGTTTCATCATAGCTTGGTGGTAAGGGGCTGGGTCTCGCTCATAGGGGGGCGGTGCTTGCGCTTCGATAAATGGCATCAAGATGGCGCGTTGGCTTTCACTCCACCCGATAACTTCGGGTCCCAGCTCAAACTGCGCAGCTGCTTTTGCAAAGGATAAAGTGGCTTCAAATGCAGACAGGGGATCTTCTCTTGGCGTATGTTTCAAGAAGAAAGCATCATTTCGTGTGGTGATCTTCCACACTCGATTCGTGGCTTCCCTTAAAAGGGGCTCGACCTTTTCGATGCATTTGGGTTCATCGCATAGATCTTGTGCAAGAGCACGTCCTTGAGCGGTTTGTTGCATCTCCCGAAGGGATCTCACAATGATTTGCTCAGCAGTTGTAGAGACTCGAAGCATGTATAGACTCAAAAGACATAGTGAGAAATTGTCATTTAGTGAATAGCCACAAGGGACAATTATGTCTATGCAATGGTCAGCGTCTGTCCTTTGCGTCAAAAATTTCACCGGCTGTTTGGTGAAAATTGTGCGCGTTCAATGCAACAAGTTGCTGCCCAAAGCAAAGGGGTGATTTGCCAATTTGGTCATTTCTTGACCGCCAAGACGCATCATAAAAATTGGATACTCATTAAAATCGGATATGATCCATCATTACGACAGCCATGTGGATCACACGATTCCAATCATTTATTGTATGCCTGGAGAACGGGCGATTCTCAAGATCAGCAATCAGGATCACACCTGGAGCGATAGTGTTGCGATTTTCCCCCATCCCTAAGAAAGCTCTTTAGGAGATTAGAAAATCTTCGCCGAATTACTGGATATTGCTCCCTTGGTATGCAGAGTGACCTTTCAGGGGTTCAAAGAGGAGCAGAACCTTTCTTTGATCACCGAGATCGCAGAGAAAACAATCGTCACAGAAGGTTTTGACCCCGAGAAGAATGGGTACCAATTTCAACTTTTTTTTGCCGAATCCGAAAAGGTACATCCCAACGGCATCGCTTTCTCAGTCCAAACCGAAAGTGGAGAAAAACTACTGCTCGATTTACCAACTGGGGAGCAACTCATCGAATTTTGCAGGCAAGCACACGAAAGCGCACTGCAAAGAGATGGCTGAAGTTTGTACTCGTGATGAGGGACAAAACATCTGCAGGCATAAGCGTTAGAACATCGCCTATTTAGTGCCGGGTCATCCCATCACCAACTTTTCCAAAAATAACCGCAGCATCACTTTTGAGTTGCCCTCTGAACCTAAAATTGTCGCGCAGTGAAGGAGTGAATCGATAATTACCGACTCCTCGCTAGCTCCTGCAGATTTTTCATCGTTGGGTATTGGATTCTCTAATGAGGCAAGATTCTGGGTGAGGGGAAAGTCATCTGTATCAAATGCCCTGCGGACGAATTTCGAGATGAATTGGCTTTGGGGTTTGATGTGAAAAAATCGATGGTAGCACAAATTTCGATGATCGACGGTCCATACGACACACCCCCTTTGTTTCTCTCCATCAATGGCCAACTCAGCGGGTAGGACGTAGCTCGTCATCGGAACTTCTGACTGCGCACCACGGTAGGGTAGAGCTAACCCTCGATGCCAAAAATGATCGGCGAGTTGGGGGAAATTGTGAAGTTGAATCGCCTTGACTTGCCGAAGAGGACTCAATGCAGAATAGTTTCGAAATATATGCGGGTCTAGAGGTACGCGAGCAGACTGCCACCGAGTGACGCGGAAGTGGTAATTAAAGGGAAAAGGCTTCATCTCAGAGCTTTCGAGAAGCTCGACTTGCTTAGTGTTACTAACATGAGACGAAGAGTCTGAAGACAAGGGGCTATGGTTGAGTAAAGCTTCTTCTTGCTCATCCGGTGTTACCTTCAACGCGGGCGTCTTTTTGCGAAAATGCCTCGATGCGACTATACGTTTTGCGCCTTCTTTAACTTTGTTGATTTGGTGGGAAGGAGAAGGGTTGCGCCATTTGCGCATTGCGTCGAGCGTTGGGTTGTCAGGAAGGACCTGACTTTGCTCGATGAGGGGGATCGCACTCTGCTGCAGAGATTTTTTAAGAAAATTGGGAAATCTCTTGAGGTCGGTAAGTGTATTTAGCGCGTTCGAAATCGATGCAAACTGGGCACTTTGCTCCTTTTCATGCTGGCGAAATAGGATGAGGCAATTGTCCATGAGCTCTAAGACGACAAGGGGAAATCGCGCCATCGCCTGCCAAAAAGTTTGCTTATTTGCGTAGTCGTTTGTAAAGCGTCTCGTAAATTTGCTGATGACGCAATACATCGGAGCGAGCTGAGCAAGGTCTTCTATGACTCCTGGAGGCAGTTTGCGCTCAGCGCGCAGCATGCAGTGCGCCTTGCTCAAAGTGTGATAGATGAGGTTTTCAGAGAGCTGCAGGGTGTAATACCGCTTTTCGATTGCAAGTCCCTGCAGAAGCTGCTCGCACTCGGGATCGCTCTCGCAACTCTTTTCGGTGATCTTCAACTGCTCGAGAATATGCTCTGCGCTACGCTCCCGTTGCTCAGGGCAAGATCGAACTTTTTCGATGCATTCGAACGTCTCAGGCTGAGGGGAGAAGGGAAAATTGTGGTCGATCCAATCAAACTTTTCAGCCAGCTGTACGTTTAAGTTTAGGAGTAAGGGATTTTCCGCGTCGTACTCATTTAACATTCGCCGTCGTTGCTGCAGCCAGTCGTCGATCACGCCATGCAGATGAGTGATCAGGTCGTTATTTGGCCCTGCGCATAGCCCAGATAGGCCAAAGGTATTGCGCAAACTGGTAAAAAGTGCCTCAATCTCCGCCATCAAATAGGCCTCTTCAATCAATACGCACCGTTTTTCATGTAAAATCAGGGCTTGCTGTTTAAGCTCGGAAAGTTCGGCGCCACAATCGACTGGAAAGGTCTTGCCCCTTTCAAGTCGATAACTGGTTTTTGCCCTATCCAGCAAGTTCTCGCAAAATTCGCGAGACTCGTGCAGATAGCGACTCTCATCGTTTGGAATGCCTAAGGCTTTGCGCTCGTGCTTGGCGATCCATTGTTTGAAATACTGCAGGTAGACGGCGCCCTGCGAGGTATTGCCGATCTCTTTGCGGTAATGACGTTTGAGGAATGCATTGAGCTCTTGAATAGGTGGAGGGGTCAACTGCCCATGAATGATAACCTCCGTCACATCTTGCATCAGCCCATCGAAGTGGGGCATATTTGGATAGGCCTGGGTGAGGCAATCCTCTAAGTTATCGCGCGCGCTATCTGAGCATCGCTGCAACGCAACGATGGCTTTTCCCATGACGGCAAGGGCCCGTTGCGCGCCATCGTGCAAACTGGCTCCCCCATGGGTGTTGAAAGCTTTCACCAAATGACCCGCTTCTGCAATGGTACCGGGGTTCAAATGCGTTTTTTCGACAAGGTTTGTGATCCGAGTGAGGAGATCCTCTAAATTTGTCGATTCGTGGGGAGGGGCGCTGCGCAAGGGTAGGGTGAGATTGGCCAATAAGCTGCGGGGAGTCGAAGAACTTGAGATGGGGAAAACCATAATGACCTATTGAGCCTCTGCCAAAAAGAAAATTACCATGCGGTGGGTGGTGCGATTGCGTCAACTGCACTACCAAGGGGAGGAATAAAGACGTAATGACACCCAGAAGCGGTTTGGGGGTCTTCGGCTCTAAAACGTGCACTTACAATGCGGCTTATCGAGTGTTCAAACAGGCTGGGTGACAATCCCTTGTAGTGTGCGCGCAGGTGCTAAGGCCCTTAAAAATACGCTCTGCATTCGATCCATGAGAGCTATCAATATAAAGGTGTAAGCAGCAAAAATAAGGCTATTTATACTGGACATTGCTGCTTCTAAGTTTTCCAAAAATACGCGTATCACTGCCTACGAGTCTCCTTTGAGCCTTGGCATTGGCGTGCAACGAAGTCATTGAGCTCCTTCCAAGTAACACGCACAGCACAGCAGCGCGAAAAGAAGGCCTAGCAAGTCGCCGACCTTTCATCTTCATGATTGCTGCAAAC
>CAXTAX010000038.1:0-6293 GCA_964241995.1 uncultured bacterium
GCTAAACATACTGTTTTCAAATTTTTCAAAATAGCCTTAGGAACAGATGTCATTCCTTCGGAAATCCAAATTACCTGATAAAATGCCCTGTTTAGAGCCAGGAAATGATGTTTTTAGACCTCTTGATCGCTGTCGATGTACCCTTCAGCAGTATCCGTCAACTCAAGGTCGTCCAGGTGTGATAAAGGGTAAATTTTCTGAACAAACTGCTTAGTAATATTCTGGCAACTACTCAAATTCAACGACCTTAGACGTACTAAATTTGAGTATCCAGTAAGTTCTTCATTTCCAATTTTGGTACCTGCTAATTTGAGTATTCTAAGCATTTTAAGAGAACTGAGAACAGCAAACGATCCTCGCTCTAGACTGATACATCCCTCTAGGTCGAGTTTTTGTAATGCCCTTAGAGTAGTGATCATTTTCAAGCTGCTACCGGTAAGGAACCTGCAGTTTATAAAAGAAAGCCAATTGAGTTTTTGCAAAGCGGTCCACTGACGTAGGCTCTGAGCGGAAAATTGCTCATTAGAGTACCTGGTAAAATCGCCATCAAATCCATCAAAGAAACCTACAGTTAATTTTCGTAGCTGATGCAAATGGGAGATTGATTGAAGCGATCGATCGGACAAATTGTAGTTAAGCTCAAGGTTCAAAACCTCTAAATTAGTTAAAGTCGCTACTCCATCAAAATCTTCATCATCGATCGCAACATTGTAAAAGGTCAATTCACGCAAGTTCTGTAAGCGGCTCAAAGTATCACGGTCTATATGCTGATCGTCCCCTTCAGAAAGATTCAGCACCTGTAAATTAGTGAATCGCGTAAAGTAACGCGTCGATTCAGGTGTAAATTTATGCGCGCAGCTCAAAATTAAACATCTGAGTGTCTCGCAACAATTCCAACTAGCGAAGTCAACTTCGTCAATGGAGCCTTCATACAAATTCGCGACCTCAATACGAGTGAGCTGAGAAAAGGCGCTAAAACGGTCAAGTAAATTTTCAGGGAAGTGTTGAACGTCGCTTACTAAATTTATTTCTTTCAAATTTGATAAGTTCGTCAAATTTAATATTCTATTCACTACTCGGCAATTATCCCGATTTCCTCCATATGAGACTCTCTCAAGCTGGTTCAAGTTGGATAATTGTTCGGAAACTTCGAAAGAATTGTACGAATCATCAAAGCTTAAAGACTTTAAATTTCTCAAGCTATTATAATCGATTTTGAAAAAGTCGGGAGATATATGACAACATTCAAACTCTAGCTTTTTTATACTAGAAGAAAACTCTAAATTCCTGCTATGTTTGAAATCGAACGAACAACGGTCGAAAGCTATCTTAGTAATTGAACTGGCACCTATCCAGTTTAAGTCATCAGCGCCAATATTTTTTATGTATCGCAAAGTTAACGATTGCAGATTTGTCAGAGCTTCCAAATGGCGTAATTGATTTCCTTCAAGTTGATACTCTTTATTTTGATTTACGTAGAATAACGACTGCCGTTCAAAATGTGTAATTGAAGGGAGATTTCCCAGTTCTTGAAATTCGACACAATCGTGAGGACGCTCGATCAATCCAACGCGAAAATATATGAGATCTGTGCGGTGAGCAAGTGCAAATAGATGATTGAGTTCGTGTTTGCGCAATCCCGTGATAGCAAGCTCTATCAAAGGTGATAGGGTGCAAAGCATGGCACCCGAATTTACGGGCAGGCGAAAATGAGAAAAACATTCCAGTTCAATTTTACAAAGTCGCGTAAAGCTGCGAAGCGACTGCACTTCCAGGTGGCTGAATTTCAGTACAGTGATGCATTGGTAGCTAATTTGTCGCCATTTTCGACACACAAGGCGCACATTGGCAAAATCCTCGACATTTTCTTCACTGATAAAGCGAAAGATGTTTTCACATGGTCCTTCATCGAGCTGTAGCCAATTAATACGGTAATGATTTTCTAAAGCAAACATTTCGTTTTTTTTATCCTAAATTTTTAACAACTCCTTAATAGTTATTACAATGATTTAATGCCGAATATTTTTCCAGCTGAAAATCTTCGTCATACTTTTTTTGATCTTTTTTTATTGTGGATAAATCTTGATTCATTGTTTTTGATTGGTGATAACAATTAATAATCACAGCATACTCATTTAGATTACATATTTAGGCAATGTAAAATTATACACATATATTGTAACTTTATGCAATATATTTATACATTTTCACTGAGACTTTACATGTTTCTGTTTTGGCAGATTATCCATTAAACTATATAAGGCATTTTTCACGCAGGTTCACATTACGGTGAATAGCATTGCACCTACCCATATCCTGTGATGCTCAAGTGGAAAGAATGAGGCAAATCACGCAGAAGTCTCTATTTTTAACGGTGTACTTGGTTGGACCTTTCTGCCCAGCGCAACACCAACGTTAACTATACAAAAAGCGATTTGCGCATTCAGATACAAGTTTCTGCATACCATTGATCGTTCTGTGCAAAACGTTGTCGGCGCATTTTGCGATGATCAAAATGTTCAAAAATGGCCTGCACCATATCAGTTGCTACGCGTTTTATTGCGGGGACATTGGCCCCATCCTCCTTTTGCAAGGCCCTTGGTGCTACGAGTATGGTCATCGTGCCGCCCGCCTGACCCAAAAATTGCACAACGCCCACTAAAGGAGAAGTGACACGGCAAATACTCTCTAAAATCTGTTTTGAAATTTCGCTATTAGAGATTTCTAAAAGACTTTGGCGCGCGCAAGCTTGTGCCAACTTGATATTCTTATCGTGTAGCAAGGTACCTTGCACTTCATTCGCCAGGAGTTTAGCGCGTTGCCCCTCCAGAATGATCGCCTCAGAAATGGCAACGCTCTTTCTTAGACCAACAAGTTCCGCATCGTCAATTTGCGCCATACTACCCTCAAAGTCCGATCTGGAGTAGATCTGGGGATATTTGAGATAAAACACCGTTGCCGCAAGGGCAAATTCTAAAGCCATTATTTCCTCACTTACGTTTTACGCATTTTGACTGCCTATTCAGTTTAAAACATTGAGCCTCAAAGCTGCAAGAGTGTAGAGCATTTAAAGTTGTTGCACTTCCTGGACATCCTCAATTTTTATTGGCGGTCGGTATCTTTAGCCTGTGACTTTCCAAAAGCATACTCCTAAAGCACTGCGCAGAACATACCCGCGTTTTCGGTATCGACCAAGGGTAGGAGGGAATATCTCGCAGATGCATGGCGCATGCTCATTTGCAGAGTAGCTCAGATAGAAAACCCAAACCCTTGTTGTGTATTTACGGCTTGTCAAACGCTCTATCAGCCGTAGCGGGGGCGGACGTGTGGACTAGTGCGGAACAGACGGTCCTTGCAACACACGCCTGAGCTCGGCAAATGAGGTGATTCCCTCATAAACTAATTGCTCGCCATGTCTTTGTAGAGCCTCGAGGCTACCCAGCACCTGAGGTGGGGCGCCGTCAAAGCGCTGCAGAATTCGCTCGCGTAGCTCATCCTCTATGGGCAACCACTCGAAAAGGGCACACCTACCTCGAAATCCCGTTTGATGACAGTGCGTGCACCCTTGAGGTTCAAAGAGGGGTGTTTGGCTATCGAGCCCTACAAAACTAAGTTGCGAGTGCTCACTGGGACTAGCTCTTCGAGGGCGTTTGCACTGCGCGCAGAGCAGACGCACAAGCCTTTGGGCGAGTATGCCCGTCAAGGAGGATGCGAGGACAAAGGGCTCAAGTTGCATGTCGAGCAATCTGGTGATGGCGGAATGCGCATTTGCGGTGTGCAACGTCGAAAGCACCAAGTGCCCCGTTAAAGCCGCTCTGAGTGTGATGTACGCGGTTTCCTCATCGCGAATTTCCCCAACCAGCAAAACATCGGGGTCCTGACGCAGCAAATGGCGCAATCCACTTGCGAAATCAAGGCCAAGATCTGGTCGCACAGCCAGCTGAGAAATTTCCGGAATGGTGAATTCTATCGGATCCTCGACGCTCATCACGTTTTTGCCATCCTCGAGGAGTTCTCTCAGCGCACACTGCAAAGTCGTCGACTTCCCACTGCCCGTTGGGCCGCAGACGAGGATCAAACCCTGTGGACCATGAATCTGGGCGCGCAATTGCTCAAGGGCACGCGGTGGTAGATGTAGCGCCGATAAGTCTCGCGGCAATTCCCAGCCATCGAGAATGCGCAGGGCGACTTTTTCCCCCTCAAAGATGGGTAAAATGCCCACGCGCAAATCCAGTTTACGACGTCCAAAGCGCACTTGAATGCGCCCCTCTTGCGGACGCCTTCTTTCAGCGATATCGAGTCCTGCTAAGAGTTTGATGCGAACAATCAACTCTTGCCCCAAAGCATCTGTTGGTGTGGGGCGCTTGCACAGCACTCCGTCGATGCGATAGCGCAATGCGATGCGGCGGGGCGCGCACTCCAAATGCACATCGCTTGCGCCCTGCGCAATCGCTTCACAGACCAATGTGTTGAAAAGGGCACTACTCGCAGAAGTAGGGGCGATATCCAAAAGGTCGTGGACCTGACCAGATGAAGTTTCCCCAGCATTGCCTAATGGACAAGATGCAACTGCCGATGTGCAAGTAAAGTCAGTAGGTCCCTCATAGGCGCTTCGCAAGAGGATTTCTAATGTGCGTTCCGAAACGATAGAGGCGAAAATAGACGTTTGCAAACGCCATTCAGCTTCTGCAAGAGCTTCTAGGGCTAAGGGATCCTCCATAGCTGCATCAAGAGTTCCATCAGCCCGCTGGCCGAGAAGCACAAAGCGGTGACGCCTGGCAAATGAATGCGACAGGGTCCGGGCCACTTGGTTATCTAGCTTTGGCATGACGTCATCATGCCAGGAGAGGCCAAGGTCTTGAGCCAGTTGTCGCACTTGGGACCAAGGCTTGCTCGAAAGGGATGGGGGCGGGGGGCTCACGTGGTCACCCTACAACCTCAAGTTTGCGTAGAATGCACAGTGCATGGCGCCTTAGACTAAAATAAAGGGGCGGTGCAAATGACCAGTTTGCCTGATCGATATCTGTCCAAATCCCCGCCGCTCTTTCATTGCAAAATGAGCTCGTAGAGTCGATCGCAATCGTTTTTGGTGGCTTCAAGATCCTTTCTGAACATTTCTTGAGCTTTTTGCCAAGCTTCAGTTTGCAAAATCTTGTATCCAATGGCAACGCGCTTGTCTAACGACTCGATATTGGATGTGGCTTTGTGCAGCTCTATTTGAAAGGACTTGAGTCGAATTTTATACATTTCATCAAGACCCCCCAAATGCCTCTCGATGCTTTTCCACCAACCATGGTACATAGCACCTCCTGCACGGCGAGTCATGTATCTGCATCTATAAAAGGGGAAAAGTTCTAAAAAAGTGAGGAGCACATTCAGTGCGCACACTACAATCGCATTGACGCGACCCGTGCGAAACTCACGAGGAGGATACTGAAATTCTCTAGCGAATGGAGGGGGAATGTCTTCCGGCCGCCTATGCACATCATTCGCCGCACAAGCGGCGATGATGTGCGACCAAGCCGATTCTCTCTCTGATAAAGATGCTAACATAATGCCTCCTGGGTGTGCTTTGAAGTATCCTCAGCCATGAACATATAGCAGTTAGCCGCGATTTGCGACGGGGAAGAGCTCGACTCCTCCGAACTTTGCAAAGGGATACAAAAAGGGTCTTCGTGTGCCTCGCTTTTGGAAATTTCCTCGAAATCGTGAGGCGGATCTAAGGGGTAAAAAGCGTTTGCTTTTAGTGCTTCTGGCACTTCTGGGTTCGTTGCCAAAATTGGCGCCTCACCTTGCTCTATCTCCATCGATTGTAGACCTTGAACATGATGGCTCCAACTCTGCTTGCTGGGGCTGGACTGCATTGCCTTCACCATGGCGCCAAATGTAAGTGACATCTCTCGCATCGCCCGTTCTCTCGCCTCCTCCCGTTTTGCAAAACTCCGTTCGTGCTCGATGAATCTCTGCTCGTTGAGCGCACGCTCCTCTTGCAATTGGGTATCGCACCTTTGCGCAATGGCTGCGATGGCAGAGGCGTGGCGGCCCGTCATCTGCTCGACTACTTTGGCATTCTCGCGCTGTATTCTCTCCAGCGAGCTTTGTATTGTACCAATCAAGTCTTTTTGCGCTGCATTTTCCCCCTTTTTGACTTCGAGCTTGTTCTGGCACTCGACCAAGGAGTGGCTTTTTCCAGCGAGCGCCCCTTCCAAACAGTCGATGCGCTTTGTGTACAGTTGAAGGCAGTCGAGCTTATCCCCAATGCGCATGCAAAGCTGATCTCTTTTTTTAATGAT
>CAXTAX010000039.1:0-6287 GCA_964241995.1 uncultured bacterium
ATCCACTCGAATGCCTCAAGACCACCCGGCCCTGAAACAAGCGCCATTTTGGGCTCAAAATCGCGTACTTGGGGATCTAACGCGCACCAGTCAGCTTCCCCAATATAGGGGGGATTGACGAGAATACAGTCAAACAACTGCCCTTTCCAAGGTTCAAGCCAATCTCCACACCTCCAGATAATTTCAACTCCCTGTCTCTTAGCATTGTGCTTGGCGAGGTCAAGAGCGCTTTCTGATCGATCCGAAGCCATGACATGCGCTTTTGGGCAACGCACTTTGGAATTAATGGCTAAACATCCACTGCCGCAACCCAAATCGAGCACTTTTAGCCCCTCTCCCTTACGTCTGACAGTCAGCCAATTGGCGGCGAGTCTTGCCAGTTGAGCGGTTTCGGGACGCGGAATCAACGCGCGCCTGTCAATCGCAAGATGAATCTCGTTGAATTGAATGTGCCCGCAGATGTAGGCCAGGGGCTCGCCCGTCAAGCGCCTTGCTTCGAAGTGCGCAATTTTTTGACAGGAAGCTTCGGTGAGGATCTCATTAGCGCGCCAATAGAGTTCTTCTGGAGAAGCATCGAGCGCTTCGCACAAGAGCTCTCTCGCCTCCATATGGGGAGCGGGCATTGCCGCTCGCTCAAAGCTCTGTTTGAGCTCTAGCGTACGAGCTGCCAACGTCGTCAAGTTTTAACTCGGCAACGGCTCTTGTAGCCGCTGTTTTTGAAAGTGCAATCCGAGCAGCTGCGCCAGCTCTTCTAGCTCGCCGTCCATAAGGCGATCGAGTTGATAAAGGGTCACACCGACTCTGTGATCGGTCACGCGGTTTTGGGGGAAATTGTAGGTGCGAATGCGCTCTGAGCGATCTCCACTACCAACTTGAATCGCTCGATTCGATGCGGTTTCCTCGTTTTGTTGTCTTTGTTGATGCTCGGTGAGTTTAGCCGCTAATAAGCGCATCGCTTTATCGCGGTTTTTGTGCTGGCTGCGCTCTTCTTGGCAGGTGACCACCGTTCCGGTTTCCACGTCGGTGATGCGCACGGCCGAGTCTGTAGTGTTGACATGCTGCCCCCCCGCTCCCGAGGAGCGGTAGGTATCGATGCGCAGGTCGCGACTTTCAAGGGAAATTGCCTCGCCCTCCATCGGCTCTAGGAGGATCGCAATGGTGATCGCCGAGGTGTGCACACGACCTTGCGTTTCGGTAAATGGCACGCGCTGCACGCGGTGTGTGCCCGATTCATGCTGCAAGATGCGGTGGGCACCCTCGCCAGAAACGACCATGATGTATTCCTTGAAACCCCCCAGATCCGAAGGTGTTGCCGAGAGAAGCTCCCATTTCCAACTTTTGCGATCGGCAAAGAGTTGATACATGCGCACGCAGTCTGCGACAAAGAGCGCCGCTTCAGCGCCCCCTGTGCCCGCACGCAATTCTAAAATGGTATTGCGATTGTCATCGGGATCTGGTGGGACGAGTAGAACCTGCAACGATTGTTGCAGTCGAACTCGTTTTTCCTGCAGCGATTGTACTTCATCGCGCATCATTTGCTGCAGCTCGCCTTCTCGTTCCCCTTTGATGAGCTCTTTGAGGTCTGCGATGGAATGGCCAGCATTTTGCAATTGATCCCACGTCTCTTTGACGCGGCTCAAATGCGCATGCTCTTTGCCCAGCTCCCGAGCGTTTGCGGGATCGGCAAATACCTCAGAATCGCCCAATTGGTCTTCAACGACTAAAAGGCGATCCAAAAGTGCTCGAGTTTTTTCCTCAATCATTTAAACGCGATGAGCGGGGGTGTTTGCGCGCATGGAAAAAGCAGCAGCGAGTCCCATGGACTGCATCAAAAGACTCAAGGCGAGGATGTCTTGGGCTTACTGCGCGATTTGGGCTTTTTAGCCGGCTCGGGCTCGGGCTTTTGCGTGGCTTGATGAGCGGTTTGCTCGTTTTTTTGGGAAGCTTTGGCGTAGCGCTTGAGGAATTTGTCCACGCGACCTTCTGAGTCCAAAAATTTTCCCTTTTCTTTGGTGTAAAAGGGATGGGACGAAGAAGAGACATCGACGAACTGCACGGGATATTCTCTACCCTCGTGCACTTCTGTCTGCCCGCCTTTGGGCTTCAGGGTTGTGCCACACAAAAATCGCGCTTGCGTTGAGGAGTCGATGAAGAGCACCTCGGAATATTGTGGGTGAGTATCTCGTTTCATAGTGCTAAGAATTTGTGATTTACACCTTGGCACCATCTGAATGTCAGCGGCGCTCAGTGTCACTTTGAATGGGAAAGCTAGACCAATTTCGGGTTTTGCGCAACAGCCAAGGCGAGGCGCCTACACTCTTCCTAGAGTCTTTTGGTGCGTTGCAATCGAAAAAACTCTCGTAAGAGCTGAGCGCTTTCCGACTCTAAACAGCCCCCGCAAACGCGGGGATTTGAAATTGGATGGGGTGTAGAGAGCAAGTTGCACCAGCTGCCCCCTGCGCCTTGGCGCAAATCGGGAGCTCCCCATGTGACCGCTGCGCACCGGCTATTGATGATTGCGCCAAGGCACATCGCGCAGGGCTCAAGTGTGGAGTAAAGATGAGCCCCGAGTAACCGCCAATTGCCGAGTGTGCGGCAAGCATCGCGCAAAACCTCCACTTCGGCATGAGCCGTCGGATCTTTTTTGCTTTCGACCCGGTTGTAATTCGCCGCAATAACGCGCTCATCCATCACGAGGATTGCTCCGACGGGCACCTCCCCTGCAGCGAAGGCGAGGCGGGCTTGGTCGAGTGCAAGCCGCATCATCGCCTCACTTGAAGGGTTAGCTGGTGGCTGCACCAGCATCGCTTTGCACTTTGCGGTTCAGCTGGGCGATTTGCCTTTTGAGATGGTGCACCTCGTTGTGGAACTTGCGCTCAATGCCAGCTATCCTCTTCAAATAGCGCTGCTCCAAGCGCTGCACCTCCTCGCTTGGCCACATCTTCTGGGAGCTTGCCCCCTCTGCAGGCAAAGCATCGGCAGAGACTCTTGTGTCTTTAGCCCGCTTTTCTAAAAAGAGAAATTCTTGCTGAGGCAATACGACGGAATTCAACACGCAAAAGCAAAAGACCTTGGAGGCCGGAAATTGCTCGAGGGCTTCCCGCACCAATTCCCGGGCGAATTCGGCGTCGAGCTGCGTCAAGTGCTCAAATTCTCCCAGGGCCTTTTCCAGGCGCTCACTGAAGTATTCGTAGATTTCGGCGTGTTTAAAGATCCACCTCGAAGCGACAAATTCTCCCAGCTCTTCGATCCGCGACAACATCGGGGAATAGGCTTGTACTAATTCATCGAGGGTGATTCTGTGCAGAGGTTTATTGCCAAAGAGCTTTTTGTGGGCTGCTCGATCCGAGCTCAAGTGCTCTTGCTTGAGCTCTTTTTTGATACTGTCCAAAATTTCCCTATGGTAGGGCTCAATTTGCGACAATTTTTCGACGAAAGGGGCATCTTTGATTTGATCGTACACGGCGCGCAGAGGGCGTTGGGCATTTAAAAAACCGTAGTTTAGCCAGGGTTGGCGATTGGGCGCAAAGTGGAGATGGCGATGCCCCTCGCGCGCAGCTGGATGCCTTACGCGCGCTCAGGCACGCCAACCTAAGCTCTACATGTTGGCCGCTTCAATCCCAGTTGACGAAGGGGAGAATGTGCTTCAAAGTCTTTTGCACACTCTGCAGCCTTGCAAGTGCCCTTTTCAACTCATCGATTTCAGATAACGCATTTTCCAAATCCATCTGATGGTGCACGTGCAAGTTTGCCTCTTCCTTGGCAAAGCGGACTTTACTCAGGTGCAAATCCTCCAACAATTTCTCGCATTGAGAGATTTTTGCATGGGTATACACCACGAGCGAGCCCAATGAGAGCATGGTACTGAAGGCGAAGAGATTTTCCACAAGGCTTCTCATCTCATCGATGTGCGCCTGGCCAACTGCCGCAATCGCGTGCACGCGCAGTGCGTGTTGATGATTTCCTCGTGCTGAAATGCGCCCGCAATGGGCAATCCCCATTGGGACACCCCCGATAGATCCCAGATTTCTACCAAGTTTGAGCTTAAAGGCATTGGGGAGTGCTCCGCGATGCTCGGGTCGTTTGAGAGTTGTGGAAAGTGGAAAACGCTGAATAGTCATTGCGAACCTGAAAGTGGTGGGTGGTAAATCAACTCGAACTTGCGATGCAAACGCTCAAGGGGAATGGCTTAAGTGCGGATCCATTGCAAGTGCAAAAAGGGGGAAACCTCATAAACTTTTTCAAGAGATGCTCGGTAGACTGGTCATGCAAGTAGATCGCTTGAGTTGTTGGCAGGGATGTAGAACATCTGCGGGATTTTGGCAAAGGCAAATGCGCGCTGCTCCGTAAGGACATCCTAAAGTGGAAGCGCTCATTATTGGACTGCTTGAATCAAAACGGGTGGATCGCTTTGAGAGCAATAAAGAAATGTGAACCCGCAAGAGAAATGGGACCAAATGGGCCTTCATGATCCAAGTCAAGGATGAGCCCTTGGAGGAAGAGGCTTTGGTGGCAGCCCCCTTTTTACAAGCGCAATAGACAATAGGCAGATGCTCGCGCGGTGGCGATTACAATGAACGTCTACACCTTGCTTAATTTGCACTGCACAGCATAAAAGAAACTGTTTTAGTAGTAAAAATATGTTTTATTTGTTACACTAATTAAATTAACATTCATTTTACCTATTGATCAGATGCAACTATCCACAAAAAATCGATTTTTCGATGTATTGAACCATGCGATGCATTTTCAAAAAATCACGCAAACTCCCGACGAGGTTGCAGAATCAACGCAGCGTAAGTCCCCAAAAATGCTTACTGAAGAGGTATGGCAAAGATATGTGCGATCACTGCAATCGAGAATCGACGCCGAGCAATTCTCAACCAATCCGATCGATTTACACGCAAACCCCAAACCCATATTCCAATGTGCTCGCCTCCAGCGCTCTCAAACGCGCTTCACCGTCTGGAATATGCGCTTGAGCTTTCAGTGGAGCATTGCAAACGTTTTGAAGCACCCGCTCAAGGCGGTCGACGCCCTACTCATTAAGGGACTACTCGTGCATGCGGTTGTCAAACCGGCTACCTACTGGATCGCCAACCCCATCTACCGCCTGGCCCTAAGGTACTTGATCTCCAACGAGTCGTTGAAAACGGAGCTTGCCAACCAACAACTCCTCAAAGAACGGCAGAAAAAAAGGGCCTTTTTGGCCAACTTATTTGAGCAATTGGCAATCCTTCATGTGCAAGGTCCCCTCGATATTTCTTTAGAAGAAAGATCTACTATTATTAAGACGCTTCAAATTGCAAAAAATTACGATCTTGCCAATTTTCCGGTAAAAGTTTTCAAGCAATAAGAGCCGAAGATCGAATACACCAACTCTTAAATCCAGAATTTACGGGAACCTTCGTACAATTGCCACTTCGGCAGGAACTTCAACAGGTGAGCTCTTTGTCTTCTCGTTTGGAGCGAAGCTACCCCTCTCTTTTGCCAAACACGATTGAACTCACAATGCTCAATATTTACATCGCTACAATCATTGAACAAGATGATCGGGTTTATCAAGCATTTCTCGCCTTACGTGAAGGCCGGACTCCCTCTTCCCCCTTCAAAGGCGTTGACGCAGTGGATATATTGATCGCAGTGCAACAGCGCCCCGAGCTGCTCAGATTTGTACACCAAGATACACCGGGCTATAGAGAAATCGCCCTAGCAGCCATAGAACAAGATCCCTTGGCGTTGGAGTTTGCGAGCTCCGACTTGAAAGCTGATTTGGAGATCGTACACTCGGCTGTCGAGCAAAATGGTTGGGTATTAGAATTTGCGAATGCTAGTTTGAGAGACAATGCGGAAATTGTGTATTTGGCCGTTTCCCAAGTAGCCAATGCCTTGAAATTTGCCAGTTCTCGATTAAAAAATGATCCAAAAATCGCACGCTTGGCTGTTGAACAAGACGGATTTAGATTATTTGATGCGGGTCCAGAACTTCAGCTCGATGTAAGACTTGTGCGGGCCGCGGTGAAGCAGAACTACAAGGTGGGCGATTGTATAAGTATAGACTTTCAAAGAGATTCGGATATCATGCGCTACTTAAAAGAAAAACGCCCTGGACCTATTCAATCTGGGGGATACTATTTATTTGATTTGTAGTATTAAAGAAAATAGTTACATACAGTCCCACCCTTTGATTCCATGCAGATTCCAACAAAAAGTCGATTTTCCGATGCACTGAATCACGCCCTGCACTTTCAAAAGATCACGCAAACACCTGATGAAGTGGCGAAGCC
>CAXTAX010000040.1:0-5927 GCA_964241995.1 uncultured bacterium
GCAGCCTCCTTATGGGCGCGCTGCTGATCGCGGGCGGCGAGGGCGCGAGCTTGGAACCATTCCCGCAGTTTTGTACGGGGGCAAGATGCCCGCTCAATCGATCTGCTTCGATGGTAGGGAATTTGGGAAAATCAAAAACAAGCTTCAACCCAATCACCTCTCGACAACCATCTTTTCTCTCATTGAAGGAGAGAGCAAACGGTCGGCAATCATCAAAGAGATTCAATACCACCCCGTGAGCTACGACATTCTCCACGTCGATTTCATCCTCTTATTAGATGAATCCCCAGTCTCTCTTAGGGTGCCGCTTGATTTCCTCGGTGTTGAAGAATGCACTGGAGTTAAGCAAGGTGGGTTTCTGCGTCAGGTGATTCGCTCCGTAAAAGTGCGGTGTTTCCCCAAGGACATTCCCAGCGCGTTCACACTTGATGTGCGCGAGTTGGGAATCAAACAAACGCGCAGACTGCGCGAGATCATTTTCCCTCCAAAAGTCACTCCTTTGGCTCCGCTGAACGAAGTCGCCGTTGTGGTGTCGAAGCGATGAGCCCTGTTGCTTGACGGATTTTCAAACTCCACATCAGACAGGCTTTGGGCCCGTTTTACTCGTGGGGTTAAGAAATCCTGGAAGTGCATATCTGGGCACTCGCCACAATCTCGGAGCTGAGGTGCTCGATCTTTGCGCCGCAGCTTTGGGATGCTCGTTGCGCCGAGATACAAAGGTGCGGGGGCAATTGGGGACTGGAACTTGGATGGGAGTGAGCGCTCATCTTCTCAAGCCCTCAACGTGGATGAACGATAGTGGTTATGCGGTGGGTGCTGCGGTGCGATTTTACCGCTTACCCATCGGGCAAATTCTGATCATCGCAGATGATGTTTCTCTACCTTTTGGCGCATTGCGCTTGCGATTGGGTGGGAGTAGCGGGGGCCACAATGGATTGAAGAGCGTGCAAAGCTCGCTCAATAGCGATGCATTTGCCCGCTTGCGCGTTGGGATTGGCCAGCCCCACGGGCGTCAGTCCCTTGACGCCTTTGTTCTTTCTCCATTTTCTGAAAAAGAGCGCGAAGAATTGATGGCAGTCAAAGAGCGAGCCTGCGCGGGCGCCCTGATGTGGATGTGCACGGACCCGCAAAAGGCAATGAGCAAAATCAACGTGCAAGAACCGAGCATTTGAGCTAATTCAGAAAACGGATTTTTTAGCGTGCAAGGGTCAAAGACCTGCACTCTGGCTGTCCTGGAAATCGATTTTTGTTGATAAAAGTTCGCCTTCCGAAGTAGACTAGCGCCAGTTCAAGGGTTCTTGAGCGCGGAAAGCCATCAGGCGAACGAGCCAAATTAGCGAAAGAATGGAATTATGAATCTCTACGAGGGTATGTTTATCATCAAAGCCTCACTGAGCGACGACGCGCGCTCAAAAGCTTTGGAAAGGATCCAACAGGGCCTTACAAAGCGCAGTGGGGAGGTGAAAAAATTACATGAGATGGGTCTGCGCCGCTTGGCCTACCCCATAGATAACCACAAAGAGGGGGTATACGCCTTGCTTTATTTTCACTTGCCCCCTGAGAAAGTGACGGAGTTTTGGCAAGAATGCCACCTCAACGAAGATCTGCTGCGGTTCATTACTTTGCGCACCGAGCAGATCCTCGAAACTTTGGAATTCACCCCCTTGCCCCAGGCCTAAGGGACACTTTTAGGTAGTACAAAGATGCCCAGACTGCGAAGAAAATCGCGAGGCGATAGTTTTGACGGGACGCGTAGAAAAAAGCGCTGTCCCTTTCTCGTCGCAAAAAAAACCGAAGTTGACTACAAGGACGTCGATACGCTCGGAAAGTTCATCACGGAAAGGGGAAAAATCCTCCCGAGGCGAATTACGGGAGTATCTGTGGGAATGCACCGCAAGTTAGTATCCGCAATCAAGCGAGCTCGCCAGGTAGCACTCCTGCCCTTCGTCGCTCAAGTGTAACCTGAGGATTGAGATTATGGCTGGAAAGTATCTGCTACTACACGATGTAGAATTTTTAGGACGCAGCGGCGACCTCGTCAATGCAAAACCGGGATTTGCGCGCAATTACCTCTTGCCTCGCAAGTTCGCCACCATTGCCGATCGAGCAACTCTGCGTCTTCGCGAGAAATTGCAGAAAGAGCGCATTGCGCGTGCATCTGCCGATTTGGCTGCTTCGCAAGAGATCGCACAAAAATTGCAGGCTCTGCAGCTTGTCACCGAAGTCAAAATCGATCATGAAGGCCACATGTATGGCTCTGTTGGATCCAGCGACATCATCTCTTTACTGCAAAACAATGACATCACGATAGATCGTCACAGTCTTCTCGCCTTCAAGCCCCTCAAAAGTACGGGAATGCACACCGTCAAAGTCAAGCTCAAAGAGGGTGTGATTGCGACGGTTCAGTTGAATATCTTGGCTGAGGGGCATGCAGATAAGGCGGAAACAACCGATGAAGCGACTCCTGAGACTTTAGCTGATTGATCCATCTTTTTGAGCGCCGCGTCGATTTGAACGCGCCCTTTGTTTACCACGCTTTTACCGTGATCACGCTGCCATTTTGCCCGTAAACTTGCCTCAATAGTTGGCGCGCCTTTAAAACGAAATAGATGTTTTCTAGCGATCCCTCCAAACTCTCTGCGTCTCGCGCGAATCTCACGACACTCGCGCAACTGACCTCCAGACGTATCTTAGTCGTTGGAGATCTCTTCCTCGATCTTTACACTATAGGCCACGTCGCCCGCATCTCGCCAGAAGCCCCGATTCCCATTCTTAGCGCTGTTCGTGAATTTTCTAAGGCGGGTGGTGCTGGCAACGTAGCGCTTAATTTGGCGGCTATGGGAAACCAGGTAAGTGTTCTTGGGCGCATCGGTGATGACGAAGCTGGAGAATCGATTAAAGCTAAGCTTTTGGAAGCGGACACCAGCGGAATCCTGAGTGAATCGGGATTTGCCACAGCTACAAAGCATCGCATCGTGGCGGATCAACAGCAATTGTTGCGTATCGACACCGAAAAGTACTCCCCACTATCTGTTGAGCTAGAAGGGCGCTTTTTGCATTTTCTGCGCGCGCGAATGGGGGAGTGGGATGCCATTGCCGTGTCCGACTACGGCAAGGGATTGTGTACGACTTCGTTTTTGCGCCATCTCATGGATTTGGCGAAATCGGTAGGTTGTCCTGTGATTGTCGATCCAAAGGGTCGAGATTTTAGCCGTTATCAGGGCGCGCGCGTACTTAAACCAAACCTCAGTGAACTACATGCAGCGGCTGGTCTTTCGGAGTGCGCAACACATGAAGCGGCAGCTAGAGTTGTCTTTTCCCAGTGTTCAGAGCTCTCTTGGATATTGTTGACGAAGTCGAGTGAGGGGATGACCCTATTTGCATCTGATGGCAAGGCTCAGGATTTGCCTGTAGAAGCCGAGGAAATCGTCGATGTCACGGGAGCGGGAGATACCGCACTCGCAGCATTGACCCATAGTTGGGCGAGTGGCCTAGAGCCTGAACAATGCGCCAATTTGGCTAACTGCGCTGCTGGCATAGCCGTGAAGCACTTGGGGTGCGCTCAGGTCGACTTAAAGCAAATCTCACAGGCTCTTGCATCCTCTCTAGTCATTGAGCAGACGCTTCCCTCGCTCGCTCTTATATCCCTTGAAAATCTCCCCAAAACTCCACACGTCATCGTGATTGCATTGGAGGTCGGCCAACTTCAACTCCATCACCTCCAACAGATTGTCGAACAGGTGCAAAACGCTTCGAACAATCGCGAGCGCGATGAAAAGATTGCTGTGTACTGCAGCGCAAGCGCTCTTGATGCCTACGTGCTACACTTATTGGCTTCGTTGAAAGAGATCGATTTTCTTTTACAGGATAAACGCGCACTGCAACGTCTCATTCAATCCAAAAGCTGCTCGGAAATCTATACGTGGCGTGCAGAGCGCTTTGAGCTTAGCAATCCTTTAGAGTGCGCGCTGGTCACCGAAGTGATTTAAAAAGATGCTTCGTCGCACGCTAAGCATTTTTGTGAACAGCGCCGACATTCCATTTCTCCTCACAGTCCACGATCCAAGCCATCAAAGGATCCTCGATGTTCCGGGTTATCTCTTCCCCACTGCAAAACATCGGGCCATCCATTGACTACAAGTTGCGTGATTTGTGCATCACTGCGCACCTGAGGGACTTTGGGAAGGGCTAAAGGCTCTTCTTGGAAAAGCTTGTGCACTGTACGTCTAATCTGTTGGCGGCGAGCGGGGGCGAGTCTCTGCGGTGGTGATTTTTCGGGTGTAGTGGGGGCAAAAGGTGAGGGGCATCCAGATTTTGTCGGCGTTTTCAAGCCGGAATCAATCTCTGCACCTAGCTCTGCGCTAAAAGACCTACTGAGCTCTGCATTTGGAACTAGCGCAGACTCAGTTGGGGCGGTAAACCGTTGCTCCAAAGTATTTGAAGAAGGGCAGCCTTCGTCCATCTTAACATGGGATTTGGACTTGCCTCTCACTGCGCCGAGCACTGCGCCGACATGTTGAATTTGAGACCAAACCACGCGTCCCCAGAGCAATGCTTGGCGCGTTAGGGGAGTGTAGAGGCGGACCTGCGCGAGGCGCGACGCCCCGTAAAAGGTAGAGGAAAAGAGATTTGCGATGTTCATCTGAGATGCCCGGGGTAGAGTCTTCAAGCCACTACATTCATTGGGCGGCAACGCCACCTACCTAACGCCTTGATATTTGGCGCAATGCGCCATTTGCGATCATAGCCATGAAGTGCTGGGTCAATACTCAGATGAGGTAATTTAATAGTTTGGTTGGCCTATAGTAATTTGTTTAGGGGCCCTGAGGCGCTATCTCACGGCAAGATATCTAAAGGGTTTTGTTTGCGTCAATGAAAAGTTTGACCCTCTAGATGTGCGATGCGCATCCAGCGCAAACAGGCATCCAAACCACCCCGCGTCTTCGTCCGTTGCATTCGATCCACATGCATATGTTGAGGTTTTTCAGAAAACCTGCGATTTGGCGCCAATGCGCTCAACTGAGTTCGATACCGCCCTTGGGGAGCATGAGAATTTTTCCCCTCCCGTAAAGAAGTGTCAACGGCGCAGACTTTGGAAATAGAAACGCAAGTTCGTGTAGAAGAGTGGCCATGGAAAAAAAAAATCTTGTCGACCTTGGGGCGTTTTCGGTGCGGTTGTTGCCCAGCAGGCCAAACGTATGGCTAGCAATCTATAAAGCGCTTACAGCCTCTACAGCTCTTCGCTCGGCAAAACACCTCTCCTTTTGGCAAAAATTAGCGTATGAAGTGTGATCTATTGCCAGTGCGAGGCGAGCAAACGGCGCAACTTTGGAGCGCATTTTCTCCCCATGCGTCTAAGATTGCCCACCTGTCGGCTTCAGAGCGTATTGCCTTAGATAGATCTTTAGGAAGCTTAGATGCTAGCGCGCTTGCGCGTATGCGCTCGGCGATCTCAACCCCCCCCAAGCGTGTGCAGTTGGGCTCAGTTAAAGGGGTATACTCCTCTACATCTACGAGGTTTTATGGGGGTGGTCGAGAGGAGTTGAAATGTGGACGAGTGGGGGTATTGGTTGTCGCTGGTGGCCAAGGCACGCGCCTTGGCGAAGTGCAACCCAAAGGCATGGTTCCCATCACTTCGGTTTTGCGTCGGTCCCTCTACCAGATCCTTTGCGAGAAAATTGTAGCGGCGCAGGTGCACTACCGCGCTGAGTTCCCCCTCGCCATCATGACGAGCCAAGAGCACCGCGTTCAGACCGAGGAGTTTTTTCAAAGACATGATTATTGGGGACTCAACCCCGGTAAGGTGCTTTTTTTCGCGCAAGATCAATTGCCTCTCCTCGATTTAGATGGCGACCCCCTCATTACGGGGAATGGGGAAATTGCCTTGGGGTCTAACGGCAATGGAAGAGATGAGCGTTAAGGGCAAG
>CAXTAX010000041.1:0-5836 GCA_964241995.1 uncultured bacterium
CCCTTCGCCGAGCTGCTCGCGGCGCATCCCGATCTACAGTCGGAGCTAGAGTGCCCTCTCGTACAGTTCGTCTACCTTCAAGGGGGAAGTCATGTGCTCGAAACCCCCATCTTCCTAAACCTGGTGCAGCAGCCCGACATAAACCTCGAGCTTGCCGATGATGAGGGGAAGACTTTGGCCCACCATATGGCCTTGCGAGAAGAGTTCCTCCCAAATTTAGCATTGGATTACACCCGATGTGATCGATTGGGTAACACTCCACTGCACTATTACGCCGCCGGAAAATCGACCAAAAATTTTGCTGAAGCGCTCAAAAGAGCGCCTTATGATGCGAAAAACCACATGGGGCAAACCCCGCTCTTTTTCGCCATAGCCGCCAAGCAAAGCGAAAATGTAGGCCAATTACTCAATTGGCAACCTAAACCCGAGCTCGATGCAATCGATCGCCTGGGGTACTCTCCTCTGCACTTTGCACTCGCTCTGCAAAACAGCATAGTTTCGACGATGCTTCTCGAGGCCGGCGCCGACCCCAATCAACGAATAGTCGATAAAAACCGCTTTACCCCCCTTATCATGGCTGCAAGCACTGGAGAATGCGATCTCGTGCAACTCCTCATCGGCTTTGGCGGTGATCCCCAAATCACCGATGTGCAAGGCAACCTTCCCCTTCACGTCGCTGCGGAAGGAGAACGCCTCGACGTTGTGCGGGTTTTGCTGCAGCGATCGCCAAGAAATGCTCGAAACGCACTCGGCTTAACTCCGATGCATCTCGCAGCGCGCAAGGGCAATCTCGAGGTGATGCAATTCCTGCAAAGTGTTGGCGAGCGTATCGACTTGCCCGCGCAAATGCCCCGCCCGTTACTTGTGCCTCCAAAGGTCGACTACCAGGGCAAGACCCCCCTCGAGATCGCCGCGATGGCTGGCCATAAACTGATCGCCGAGTACCTGTGGGGAACGCAGTACAACGCAAATCCTATCACCCTTGATGATCGGAATACCGAGTTGGCAATAACTAGTGGTTGCTTCAAAGGCATCGAAGAGGTGGTTTGGAAACACTTTGACGAGCCCCTTTCTTTTGAGCGTTTTCGCAAGTCTGCGATGACCCACATCTACGCCCATAATTGGAGCGTTTTGAACCCGCCAGATGATGCTGCGCGCCCTGCTGGCGAAAGCAGCTCGATGCCGATCTCTAAAGAGGTAACTCCGGAGGAGATCGAAAGCCTCACATCTGTGGAAGCGCTTCGCGACATGATGGTGCGGCTCTACCCAGATGGCTTACCACTCACATTTCCTCAAGGACATCGCGAAAGACGTGCGCATCTTCCAAAATCTACTGCGAAAAATGGATCTCAAGAGGTCATTGTGACTGGACAAAGCGGCGCATTTGGCCAGTACCGCGCGGCGGTAACCGGAGCGATTGCCGCCGACAATCCCACCACTCTGCAAGCTTTGGTGCAAAGGGGGTGGGGCATCAACTTGCGACTCGACGAAGAGCAGCACGCACCACTACATCTAGCCGCAAGAGCTGGAGCAGTGCGCTGCGCAGAGTGGCTGATCCAACAAGGCGCCCTGCTCAGCAGCAGCAATCAGATAGGGCAAACTCCTTTGATGATCGCAATTAAAAACGGGCATATAGGGCTCGTTAAACGTTTCATCGCTCTCGATAGAAAGTGCAACGTTGCAGATCTAGTAGACAAGCATCGTTTACTGCATAGCGCCATTGAGCGCGATGATTTGGTCATGGCTGATTTCCTCATGGGATATTCCATCGATCTAAATTTGCAGGACTACAATGGACGTCCACCGCTACACCTGGCTGCAAAGCTACAAAGCCCCACAATGCTGCGTCTCCTTCTTTTAGGTGGAGCGGATTTCTCCGCCTCAGATGGTTTCGACCGCAGCTGCAGCGATCTACTCGTGGGAAATACGCCTCTTTTGCGGGAGATCGAGCACTGCGCCGCACTTTGCCAAGCTGCAGAACTCAATGGCGATAGCTCGGTGCACCTCGCCATTCGTCTAGGCGAGGAGATACTTCTGGGCGCCGCTTTACGTCACTTGCCACCCGATCACTTCAATGCCGATTTGCAGACGCCCATACATTTGGCCATCGAGCTAGAGCGAGTAGCTGCTGTGCGGCGTCTGATCGCCAGCGGCGCTGATCTCTATGTACGCGATGCTGAAGATCACACTCCATTGCAATGTGCAGCAGCCAAAAAAGAAAAAACGGGGAATTCGGACATCTTCGACGTGCTCACTAAATGCCTCGGAGAGCAAAGAGCTCCACCGGTCTTGTGCCCGCCTTCGACATCAAATAGCTAACTGCGATTACCTATGACTTCCGCGATATCAACGCTCAGCGTTTCGCAAAACCGCTCACTTGCCCCTGATTTAGCCGACCCCTTGTCCAGATGGCCGAAGGTACTAAAGAGGGTATCGCTTGAGGCAATTGAAACCCTGCAGCGGGCGCACGCACATGCTGGTTTGGCAGAGCGCGAGGAATTGGAGAACTCGCTGTTCGAAGCTCTAGAGCGGTATTGGTTTGAGCAGCTCGATCAAGGTCTTTTGTGCAAAGTGCACGACGAAACCTTTTACCTTAAAGATGAGGTGAAACGTGGGCTCAAGGCGTTAATCCAAGGCTCCGACTGCATTCAACGGGGATTTTTTCAATGGCTGGCGAAATACTCGTCAAAGCCTTTGGATCTCGCGCAAATTGGACGGTTGTTCGAGCGCCTCCAATACGTCCATCGCCTTGAGCAAGAGCGCAATGTGCGGTTTCCCGCCTCGTTTTGGTTGGCGAGCTCCGCGCGGTGCGGTAGCGAGCTCACGCGATGCGACCGAGCCATTCAACAAATCGCCGCCTTTACCTGGCGCCACCTTCAACTCGATGAAACTTTTTGCGCGAGAATCGCTTCGCAACACATCGAAATAGAGTGTGCATCTCAAAGCGATTGCGCAAGGCGATTGCTCGAAGAAAAGCTGCATTCTGCAATGGGCCTAACGCTTGGATTTAATAACAGAGATATCGACCTGATACAAAACTACGCGGACTATCACCTCGTTCTATTTCTAGATGAGAACTTTTTTCATCTCTTTCTTGCTACGTGCAAAAATGTGCAGCGAGAGCTCGGCAGCATCGTGCTGCGGATGGCATTACACCCCAAGACGCCCAAGACCGAAGGTGAGGTGCGCGCGCACCTGCACCTCCTCGAACTGTTAGTGGAAAACGCGGAGGACATTGTCGACATTCTCCCCATATTGAAAACGCAAGAGACGACAGAAAAGCGCATCGCCCATCTCCAAAGGCGTCAAATCGACACCTTCAAAAACAGCGAGATGCGCATCGAGGATTCGGTCAACCGCTTTGCAAGGCTCGATGCAAAGACAAAGCCATTTGATGTGGAGCTCGAGGCGTTGCAGAGCGACTTCGACAAAGTCTGCACTTACGAGGCTTGCTATCGCAAGCTACCACCGCATCAGCTCACCGAGCTCGCTAGATCGCTGCGCGTAGCACCCTCCGCAGGCGATCAAACCAGCGATGAGGCGCTCAGCTTGCTTGCTATTGGACGGCTCGCCCTGCAGCAGATGATGAAGAAAAACCCCAGAGATTTTCAAATCCTCACGGTTCTGAAGATGCTGCGGGGAGGCGCCCTTGGCAAAAAAGGCGCGATTGCACAAGTCGGTACAGGCGAAGGGAAATCGCTTTGCATTGCTCTTTTAGCGATTTGCCTAGCCAAAAAAAATCACAGCATCGACATCGTCACCTCCTCGCGCTACCTCGCCAAGCGCGATCAGCGCACCTTCGCCCCCCTGTTTGACCGCTTTGGCATTTCCAGCTCTCAGATCTGCGAAGATCACCCGCCAAAAGAGCTCTTCGACGGGCAAATTCTCTTTGGCACCAATACCGACTTTGAATTTGCCGCTCTGCGGGAAATGCTCGACAATGCCCCCTTGCGTCAGTGGAGAGATGGCATGAAACTCTGCCGAAGGGACTTTCACGTCGCGATCGTCGATGAGGTGGATAACCTCTTCATCGATCTCGCCCTGAACAGCGCCCGCATCGCCGTCAAAACGCCCAACCCCATCGAAATCTACCTCCCCATTTACCAGGTAGTGAAAGAACGCAAAGCATAGGTTCTGGCTTTCATCAGCGGCGATGCTTCGGCTTGGCCACCCCTTCTCGAGGCGCTGCACCAGCAGCTTCATCGATTGGGCTTGGAAATCACAGGGGATGATGGGGAGCAGAAGTTGAAAATGTGGACGCAGTCGGCCTACATCGCGCAATTTCGCAAGCAACTCGACATCGACTACGTCGTCAAAAAAGAGGCGGCGAAGCAAGGCATACCGGCAAAAGAGTCCATTGTGATCGTCGATCGCGCCAATTCGGGAAGGCTGCAAGAGGGGAGCCGCTGGCATGGGGGGCTGCACGAGTTTTTGGAGCTCAAGCACGACTTGCAAATTCGCGCCGAATCCCATACTCCCGCCTCGATGAGCCACAGCACCTATTTCGGCTGCTACCAAAAACTCTTTGGACTCACAGGCACCATCGGAAGCAAAGAAGAGCGGCGGGAAATCGAAGAATTGTACGGGGTGACGACCTTCGACGTGCCGCCCAATCTCCCGCGGCAATTTGCGCAACTTCCTTCCAAAATCGCCCATGCCAACCAATTGCATGCAGCACTACTTGCCGAAATTCGCGAAATGCAGCAAAAAAACCGCCCTACCCTTCTCCTATTGCCCACGATTGAAGAAACCGACCACCTCTCCCAATACTTGACCCAGCATGCCGTACGCCACCACCTCCTCAACGAGCAACAGGTGGTGAGCGAGGATAGAGTGATCGCGATGGCGGGACGCCCAAGCCAGGTGACGATTGCGACAAATACTGCGGGGCGCGGAACAGATATCACCCTCAAGCCTCAAAGCCTACGAAACGGTGGATTGCACGTCGTCTTCGCCTTTTACCCCGAAAATGATCGAGTCGAAAATCAGGGTTTTGGCAGAGCTGCTCGCCAGGGACAACCGGGCACGGGACGCTTTTTGCTCTCGCGAGGCGATGCGGCTGTAATCAAAAGCGCCGGAGCGTTTGGGCCCAGATTTTTTGAGCTCGACCCCGAAATCCAGTTCGAACACTTGCGCTCAACGCGCGCCTCACGCGTGGCCGCACTTTCCAAAGAGCGCAAAGCGCGCGCCATCATTGAGCGCGTGCAGCATGAGATACTCGAAAGGTTTTACGAGCACATGCACCGCTGGGACCAAAGTCTCGACACCTCATCGCTGCAAAGTGTGGCTATCTACGCGGGCGCACTCGGCCTTCAGGGGGGTGAGGTGACGACTTCGGAGACTTTACTCATGAGCACACCCAGCTCATCACTAAGCGCGCCTGAAGATCTCCAAAGAGCTGTGCAAAAAAGCCTATTACAACTTTGGGACGCCAAAGAGCGCCTCAAAGCGCACCTGCAGCATGTATGGGCGCAGCATTTCTACGAGAAGCTGCACGATCTTGCAAGCCACTACGCAGTATCGGGCTTTGAAGAGGGAGAAATACGCGTGCAGCTAGACAAATTGTACCAGCAAATGAGTCCCGCTTGGACGCGCTACTTCGACCAACCCATAAAGAGTCTCATAGAGTTCGAGCGCGCTGGCGCTGCTACGGAATAGAAGGAGATTCTCCATTTCGAGGTCAACAGAGATGGGTTTTGAGCTGCGCACCAAGCCGAAGCGTCAGCACTAAAACCACAGTAAAAACGAGCGCTTATGCTCTTCAGGGCGCAATACGCGTGCCCTTCTCTATGTATGCAAATGCTTTGAAACACCTTGGCATCTGACCGGCATGGAC
>CAXTAX010000042.1:0-5835 GCA_964241995.1 uncultured bacterium
GATTACACATTTAGCCCAGAGCGCATGTTGCGCTTTGAGGGCAACACCGCCCCCTTTTTGCTCTACGCCTTGGTGCGCACCAAGAGCATTGCGCGGCGATTGAAAGGGCTGCCAGCTGAGTCCCCGACTCTTGACCTCAAACATCCAAGCGAGCTGCAGTTGGCGCTCGATCTCGCTCGGTTTCCAGAAGTGCTCACCTCGACGATGCGCGATTTGCTGCCCCATAGGTTGGCGCATCACCTCTACCAAATCGCCATAGCGTTCAACGCTTTTTTCCGCGATTGCCCCGTCATCGAGAGTGCCGAGCGGGCTAGCCGCGCGCACTTGACGCGCCTTACGGAAAAAGTCCTTCAGACAGGTGTCGAGTTACTCGGCCTCACGCCAGTCGATCAGATGTAGGGCAAAGGCGACTTAGCTGTTGCGCCGGGCACCTCCCGCACTAAGGTGGGCACGGCGTAACCCGGCACAGCCTGCCGCAGCGCCGCGACGAGCTGCACCGCCCGCGCATCGCTCACCTCAAAGCGCTGCGCGCCTAGAACGCGGTCGAGCTGGTGGAGGTAATACGGAGTGATCCCCGCATCGATCAAAGCGCAGCTCAACGCCCGCAACACCTCGACATCGTCGTTGACTCCTTTCAGTAACACCGATTGATTCAGTACGGGAATGCCCAGACGCTGGACGCATTTCAATGCTTGGCAGACATCAAGATCGAGCTCTTTTGGATGATTGGCATGAATGACGAACCAAATCTGCAACGGGCAATTGCGCAATATTTGCAAAAAGGGCGCGTCGATGCGCTCAGGAATTCCGATCGGAAATCGAGTGTGAAAGCGAATGCGCTTGAGGTGGGGCATGGCGACAAGCCGCTCCAAAAGTTTGCTGAGCGCGACATCCCCAAGCGAAAGGGGATCTCCCCCGCTCAAGATCACCTCTTCAATGCTAAAGTCTTGGGCGAGCATTGCCAGTTCCGGCTCAAGATCACCTTCCGTCTCATAGGGGAAATTTTGCCGAAAGCAATAGCGGCAATGCATAGCGCATGCGCTCGTCACCAAAAGTAGAGCGCGCCCGAGGTACTTGTGCAGCAGTTTGGGCGCGCGCCGAAAGCGCTCGTCTTCGACTGGAGCAGCGTGGTAACCGCTTTGTAGCTCCCGCTCGCCCTGCACCGGCAAGAATTGCACGAGCAAGGGATCTTCGAGGTGCCCCTTGGCGATTTTACTCGCCAAGCGCCTTGGAACATTGAGGGCAAAGGGGGCGCGCGTGAGAAGTTGCTCCCTTTGCGCAGTGTCGAGTTCTAGGTAATTCGCGAGCGCTTCGAGATGCGTGAAATTTTCGCGCTGAATGCGCCGCCAAGGGGAAATAGACCCCCGCGCCTCAGAGGCCCCAGAGATGTTCTGGTTGAGAACGCCGGATTGGGAAGAATATGGCATGAGAAGATGCGCTGCAGCGCGCTTAAAAAAAGTGCATGTGTCGTCAGGGCGCGGGCAAATTTATGGCGCATTGCGGCGCCTTTTGCAAGCGATCAACTAGGCAAAGATCTATTGGGTGAAAAATCTGGATGAAAAAGCTCTGGCAGCGAAGCCGGCTCATGGTGTTCGAATGCGAGTTCTTCACCGACTGTCATCAACTGCCGCTCGGCAAAAGATAGCGCTTTGGGGCTCTCGCAGCGGCGCGGCAGTCTGGAGTGGGCGATTGCCCCAATGCGCGCTTCGATGGAATCGGCTTCTCGCGAGATGACGCCCAGCATGTCATTGCAGTCGCGTTCCAATTCCTCCAAAATGAGCTCATCGCAAAGCCCCCGCTCGCTAAACGTGAGCGAGCTGGGAGAGCTCACATCACTGTGCGGAGAGGAAATGTCGTGAAGCTTCGCAATAAAGGTGCCATCATGCAGCTTTAACTTGCTCAATTCTCGAGTTACCTCGTTGAGCTGCTCGAGCTCGGTGGGATTGGGGTACCCCGTGTGTCCCTTGATTTGATCTAGGTGCTGTTGAAATGCTTCAATTCGATGCCGATTGCACATTAATCGCAGCTTGACGCGCTGCAGCTCGTGTACTTCGGGGGCCGGCGGACCTTCTGTTTGCGCTCTGGCAGGAGCGGAACCGGGTCTCACGTAGAGACCTGATGAGGCACTTGTAGAGGGAGTCATTTTTGTACTATCGGTCAGTTGACAAAGCGCGCGCGCCGGAGACTAGCAAGCTAGGGCAGCTTTTTGGGAAGTTTTTCCAACTACCCCTCTACTGCGGCCTGCTCGGCAACATTGCCCCACCCTTATTTAAAGTGCAAAGACAAACCCCCTACTTGCAAAGCGCCCATATCTAGACGAGCTATACGGGGTAATTCCCGCAAATTACACAGAAATTGCTGGCGTAGGAACAGCAGTTTCGACTTCAGCAGAAGCGGGTTTCGGTGCCGCTGGCTCCAGGGCCGTAATATCGGCTCCTAACGAGCTCAAAACGGTGACGATGTCTTCATAGCCCCGATTGAGGAATGGCAACCCCTCGAGGGTGCTGGTCCCTTTAGCGACCAAAGCGGCCATGATGTAGGCAAAGCCCGCCCGTAAATCGGGAATGACAATCGACTGTCCCTTTAAAGGCGTCGGCCCCCGCACAATCGCGCTGTGGTAGTGATTCATGCCGCTGAAGCGGCAGCACTTGCCCCCCAGACATTGCTTGAAGAGGGTGATGTCCGCGCCCATCTTCTTGAGCATCTCGATGTAGCCAAAGCGCCTTTCATACACTGTCTCGTGAATGACCGAAGTGCCTCGCCCCTGCGTCATCAAGACGGCAAAGGGCTGTTGCCAATCGGTCATAAACCCCGGATGGACTTCGGTCTCTATATGCTGACCATTGCACAGTCCATTGGGGGCGCTGAACTCGATGCCCTCACGCCGCACGTCAAATGTGCCGCCGATTTCTCGCACTTTGTTCAAAAAGGCCATGAGGTGCACGTGCTCGATATTCTCAACTAAGACCTTACCTCGAGTGGCCAGTGCCGCCATCGCCAGCGATGCCGCGACATTGCGATCGGGAATGACGTCGTGTTCGACATCGAAGAAGTGGCGCGTACCCTGAATGCGCAGCGTTCTGTCGGCCTCTATGGCGATATGCGCGCCGAGCTTTTGCAAAAAGAGAATGAGATCGACGACTTCGGGCTCGATCGCGGCGTTGCGAATGAGTGTAAAGCCGCGGGCGCGCACCGCCGCCAAGATGATATTTTCTGTCGCCCCGATCGAGGGATAGGGAAGCTGAATCACCTGCCCCTGCAACCCGTGAGGAGCCCTGGCCAAGTAGGCCCCCTCTTTGCGCATCTGTCGAAATTCGATCTGCGCGCCGAGCTCTTCAAGCCCCTTGATATGGAAATCGACTGGGCGTTTGCCTAGGGGACATCCCCCGACGGTGGGGACGATGACGTCCTCGTCGGTTCTTCCCAAAAGCGCCCCCAAAAGCAGAATGGGAATTCGATTGGAGCCGGAGTAGCGCTGGGGAATGTAGGTCGTTTTGAGCTCTTTTGTCTGCGCAAAGAGGGTGCGGGCTTCGCGGTCCCACTCAATTTTTGTGCCGAGCATTCGGCAAAGAGACACGGTGGACTCAACGTCGCCGACATTGGGCACATTGCGCAATAAGCAACTTCGATCGCTCAATAAAGACGCCACGAGCAACTTCGTCGCGGCGTTTTTAGCGCCCGAGACGCGCACGCGCCCTTCAAGGGCCCTGCCCCCTTCAATTTTTAATGCACTCATCGCCAGGGCTTTTTACCTTATCAACTGAAAATGCAATCCTACGTCACTTCCCGGTTTAGTCCAAAAGATTTACGCCGGAGCGCGAAGAAGGGTATAAAGAACTGCAGAAAACTCTCCACGCCATAATCGATGTTTTCGCTACTGTACGAAAACCCAAAATGCTCGATGATCGAGTTAGTAAAACGATGAGGTATACAATTGACAGTGCGCGTGGGACTCGGCCGGGATAGTCATCGCTTTGTATCCGAGGAGAGTAGAAAACCCTGCATCATTGCGGGGCTGCACTTTGAAGAGGAAGTGGGTCTTGCGGGTGATTCAGATGGGGATATTGTGTTTCACGCCATTTGCAATGCGGTCACCTCTTTGACCGGACAGCCGATTATGGGAGCGATCGCCACCACCCTCTGCATCAAGCAAGGCATCACCGATAGCGAAGTCTACGTGCGCGAGGCGCTCAAAACCCTCGGCAACCAAAAGATCTCGCATCTCGCCCTCACCATCGAGGGAAGGCGCCCCCTCTTCAAATATAAAATCCCCAAGATGCGCGAAAAAATCGCTCATGTGCTCTCTCTTCAGCTGGGCCAGGTGGGCATCACCGCGAGCTCTGGACAGGGCCTCACTGACTTTGGATGTGGAGATGGACTTCAGGTCCTTTGTTTGATCACGACGGTCGAGTAGAGTGGCTTTACCCTCATCAGCTTCTCTAAAACGGCGGCTCAATGCCGCAAAGCTGCTCTTTGTAAAAAAGCGCGGTGTATTTTTTTAATGTAAATAGATAAATCGCGCGCGTCCATTACCGGGGGGTAACCTTTTCATCGCGTAACGCGAGGCCCATCCCACGTGCGCATCTTTTGGTCATGCGTACTGCACGCCCTTACTAGTTAACCTTAATGCTGAACGTATGATGTGCTGCCTTTCCTTATCCTTTGGAAAGGTAACTCTTCAACTCTCGCCGACCTTTCGACTTCTACTAAATTGCCAAAATAAGGATTCGTCTCACTTGCTCAGTACAGACGAGTGGAGCGCAATTTTGCATACAGAACAATTGGCAAAAAGGCTCTAGAGTCTCTTTAAGCCCTATTTAAACACTGGCAATGTTCCAAGAAAGCAGTGGTCACGAAACAATACATGAAAGGGCTTTGTCAATTAAGGGATGCATTTGGAGTGAACAACTCCAGGAGATCAAATACCAAATTATATTTTTACCCATTTTTTTGCGGAAATCTTGTTTGCTCGTTGCACGAAAATCCACAAAATAAAATACTTGCACTTAGAACAGGCCGCGATCTCGAATTTTGGCCAAACCATCAAGGAGTTGGTTCCCAATGTTACCCAAAACAACTGCCTTCAGCGTTTCGCAGGGACAATTGATTGCCCGAGTTTCAAGTGACGGCGTCACCAATGAACTCATCCTTCCCAATCTGACCCAATGGCGCACCCATTGGATTCGATCTCCAGAAGGCGTCATCGCAGCCATCGACAATATTATTGTTGCAACGATTTGCGCGAGCACTTGGACAGTTGGCTCGGCAATTCTCCTCGGCCATGCAGTTACTGCCATCAAACAAACTGAGGAAGCATCTGTTCATACGAACGTTTTGGAATTTCGAAAGGCCTTTTTGGACATCATGTTCAATGTGAATGGTTGGGCCACAAAGCAAATTGCGAGCGTACGCCACGACGCCAAAGGTCGTATCGCAAGGCGGCGATATGGCGACACCTTTTCATTTTTGCAAACTTTACTTGGAGGTCAAACGATGACTATTCCCCAAAATCAGAGTGCGCACAGCGTTGCCATTGGCCGGAATACGCATAATGAAGCCGGTGAACCCATCTGCCCTATTACCCTTAACGCAATACCCCAAAAAATGCGCGCCATATTTGCTTACTGCAATGATCAAGGCGAGTCCATGGCAATAACCTACCATCGCAATGCGATCTTCAAATCTCTCGAAAAATCCCACAGAGATCCGGTTACACAAAATGTCATCCGATCTTTGCTCGATCACGAGGGCAACGTGATTTATCCCGTGCGCATTGAGTCAGAAGCTGCTCGTTACGAAAAGGTCAGTTCTCGGGTTCCAAACAAGCAAAGAAGG
>CAXTAX010000043.1:0-5832 GCA_964241995.1 uncultured bacterium
GTTTAAAGGGAAGCGCTTTGAGCTTAGCCAGGGCGTCGCCATACAAATCGAGAGGATTTCCGGTCAGATAAAAGCCGAGGAGCTCCCGTTCGCGGCGCAGCAGCTCGAGGCGCGGAAGAGGATTGGGCACTTTCTCGGGGATCAACAACTGCACGCGCTCTTTTTCCTCGTTGGCAAAAAGCGAAATCACGCCCTTTTGCCGCTCGCGACGCTGTTTTTGCACTTGCTCCCATAGGGGCTCGATGGCCAGGCGCAGGGCATCGCGCGGCTTGTCGGTGTAATCAAACGCACCGACATCGACGAGGAGCTCGATGTTCCGCTTGCCCATCTTTTTGGCATCGATGCGCCGAATGAAATCGATGAGATCGGGGAACTCCCCACCTCGCTGTCGCTCTTTCAGCATCGCTTCGACCGCGCCCTCACCCATTCCCTTGACGGCAGTGAGCGCAAAGCGAATGGCGTCCTTAGTCGCCCGAAACGTCGTTCCCGATTCATTGACGTCGGGGGGCAAAATACGCAGGTTCAGCCGGCGGCTCTCGGCGATGCAATCGGCGACGCGTTCAATATCCTTGTTATCGTGGGTCATCAAAGCCGCCATCCATTCGGCGGGAAAGTGCGCTTTGAGATACGCCGTGACATAGGTCAAGTAGCCGTACGCCGCAGCGTGCGATTTGTTGAAACCGTACTGGGCAAACTTCTCGATCTTGCTAAAGATCACCTCCGCGGTCTTTGCGGGTATGTCGCGTTGCGTAGCCCCGGTGAGGAATTTTTTTCTCTGGCCCGCCATCTCCTCGCGGTTCTTTTTCCCCATTGCGCGGCGCAGTACATCTCCTTCTGCCAGAGTGTAGCCGGCTAGGCATTGCGCGATTTGCATCACCTGCTCTTGGTAGACCATGATGCCGTAGGTCTCCGACAAAATCTCCCCAAGTAATGGGTGATCGAGATCGATGGGTTCTTTGCCGTGTTTGCGATTGATGTAGGAGGGGATCATCTCCATCGGCCCCGGCCGGTAGAGCGATAAGACGGCGATGATCTCCTCGAATTTGTCCAAGTGCAGGTTGCGGGCCAAGTCCTGCATTCCGCTCGATTCCAATTGGAAGATCCCTTGCGTTTTGCCTCGATTGAGCAGGGCGAAGGTCTCTTGATCGTCAAGAGGCAAATTCGCCCAGTCGAGCTTGAGACCCCTTGACCGTTCGATGGCGTCCACCGCTTCTTGGATACACGTCAACGTTTTAAGACCCAAAAAGTCGATTTTGAGCATGCCTAGCTCTTCGAGCGGCTTCATCGAGTACTGAGCCACGGGCATGTCCGAATCTTTCGCGACACATAGGGGAATGTACTCGACGAGGGGCTTACTGCCGATGATGACACCAGCGGCATGCACGCCGGTATTGCGAATCGAGCCTTCCACTGTGCGGGCAAGCGCGAGCACCTCGCCGATCTCCTCGTCCTCATGACTCAACGCGCGCAATTGGGCATCGTGATCGAGCGCATCTTGTAACGTCATCGTGGGGTCGTCGGGAATGAGCTTGGCCAACGCATTGACCTTGTGAAGGGGCACACTCAACACTCGGCCGACGTCTTTGATGGCGAGTTTGGCCTTCATCTTGCCAAACGTGATGATGTGCGCTACGCAGTTTGAGCCATATCGCTCGAGCATGTAGCCGATCACCTCGCTGCGGCGCACCATGCAAATATCGACGTCGATATCGGGGTAAGACGGGCGTTCGGGATTGATGAAACGCTCAAAAAAAAGCTGGAAGCGCAAGGGTTCGATATCGGTAATGCCAATCAAGTAGCAAAGGATCGAGCCGGCTCCCGATCCCCTGCCGGGGCCGACGGGAATTTTTTGATCTTTTGCCCAGCGTATGAAATCCCCAACGATCAAGAGGTAATCCGCCATCTCCTTAGCAGCGATTACCGTGAATTCGCTCTCCAATCTCTTGCGAATAATCTCTAAAGGATCTCGATCGGGATACCGCCTGCGAATCGCTTCGAGTTGAGGCTCGCGATACCGCACTTGAATCTCGTCGAGGGCCAATCGATAGAGAAGCTCCGCGGAATTTTTCACTCCCTTTGCTGTAAAAGGGCCCGTTTCTCGCGCGGTGAAGACGGGGTAGTGTTTGGTCGTAAAGTCGAGCTCTAGCACGCACTTTTGCGCGACTTCTGAAGGCGCCTGCAAAGCGGCTGGATGGTCGGCAAACAGTGCGCACATCTGCTCTGCCGACTTGAAATAGTACTCGTGCGAGCTAAGTGTTTGCCGTTTGGGATTGCGCGCCTGGAAAGAGGGACGCCCCCCAGCATCTCGATGCCAAATGCGCACCGGCTCTCCCGAATAGACATTGAGGAGCACTTGATGCGCGTACCAGTCTTCGCGCTTGAGGAAATAGCACTCTTGCGCCGCGAGTTGGGCAATGTCCAGCGCCGCACCCTTTTCCAGCAAGTAGCGATTGAGTTCGACGCGGTGCATCAGCTCCTCGCGATAGCGCTGCAAAAGCCACGACTCTTCGGTCATTTGATCGCGCTGCAAATCGCTCTCGCTCATCTCGTAATTTTGCAACTGGACGTACAGGTCGGTTCCAAAAAGCGCGCGCAGCTGTAACAGATCGTCATCTGCGGCAGCCAAATCCCCGCTGCGCAAATGATGGCTGATTTTTCCCCTCGAAGCACCGGCAAAGGCGATAAGACCTTCAGCGCATTCGGCCAAAAGCTCTCGATCGATGCGGGGAACGTAGTAAAATCCGTCAAAGTAACTCTGCGAGGAGAGTTTGCAGAGATTGCGGTAACCCAACTCGTCCTTGGCCAGGAGCGTTAGGGAAAAGTAGGCGGGTACATTGGGCTCTTTGGTTTTCTCAATGCGCGATCGGGGCGCCTCGAAGATCTCGATGCCGATGAGGGGCTTAATGCCAGCTGCCTTACAGGTTTTGGTGAAATCGACCGCGCCGTGCAAATTTCCGCTATCGGTCAACGCCATGGCTTTGAACTGCAACTCTTGCCCGCGCTGGACTAGACCCGCAATGGACGAAGTCGCTTGCAGCACGGAGTACTGCGAATGAAGGTTTAGGGGGATCCAGCTCATGAGCACTTAAGAGCGATTGTTGAAAACCATTATTTTGAGCGGTAATGCTTGGCATTCCATAAGGGAAGAAGCGCGAGGGCGCTGCATAAACAGCAGAGCAGCAACACCCCGTAATAGGTCATCCATCCCCGATGTTGAATGATCATGCCTAGCGGATATCCGGCGATAGCGGCTCCAAGGTACGCAAAGCACCCAATGAAGCCAGTCGCGGCAGCAGCAGATTGCTTGTGAGAGAGCTCAGCAGCTGCTACCCCAATGAGCATTTGCGGCCCGAAAATCAAAAATCCGATGCATCCCATCAGCGCGAGATCAACTCCTGCCCCCTTCGACTGTAGGTAACCCAATAGCGCCAAAAGTGGGATCACCCCAAAGGCGTACATACAGCTGACAAGAGCTCTACGTCCCCCAAAACATCGATCGGAGATCCAACCCGCGCTCAAGCCACCGAAAATTCCCCCAATTTCGAAGATGAACACGCCGGCATTTGCGAGGGTAGTGGAGTAGTCCTTTTTATTGGCGAGGTAAATGCCGCTCCAATCGTTGATGGCTGTGCGCGCGATGTAGAGGAAAAAATAGGAAATTGCGAGCAACCAGATATAGGGATTGTTGACGACGTACTTGCCCAACCTCTCCCGGGTACTGAGGTCTCGCGTCTCCAAAACTTGCTTTGCGCCCGATTGATCTTCTCGAAATTCTTCTACTGGAGGCAACCCCAACGATTGCGGCGTATCGCGCAATCGCTCCATAAGCACAAATCCAATCACAATACTCAAGCACCCGGAAAGGTAAAACGCCGAGCTCCAACTCCAGCTATGCAGACACTGCGCGACGAGAAGGTACACCGCAGCTCCCCCGACATTATGCGAGGTGTTCCAGCGACCCCACCAAGTCCCCCGTTCAGATTGGGAGTACCAGTACGTCAAAAGGCGCGCGCAGCTGGGCCAACCAAAGCCTTGAAACCAGCCATTGAGGCCCCAAAAGATGGCGAGCACGCCGATTGTAGATGCCGAGCCAAAGGCAACGTTGCAAAGGCCTGTGAGAATGAGGCCGATGGGTAAAAAGTACCTGGGATTGACGCGATCTCCAATAATTCCACTGAAGAATTTACTCACCCCGTAGCTGAGGGAAAAAACCGTCGAGATCAGGCCAAGGCTCACAACATCGAGCGATAAGCTCCTTTGAATGGCAGGCATCGCATACGTGAAACTTCTACGCGTCAGGTAGTAGGTCGCGTACCCGATGTACATCGAGTAAAAGATTCGCCAGCGCCAATAAGGATATAACGAGCGCACCTGCTTGCTGTCACCGACCTGCTGGACGATCGCATTGGTTTTAAAGGTCGAGAGCCAACTCACCGAAAATCTCCTAAAGGATGCTGAAGCCAGAAAAACGACTATAGTAGCCACGATGTTAGCGTTCAATGCGCCCACTTTCGCAAAACTGCCTGGTGGCCCTGTAGAAGCCAGGGCTTGAGCGGCTAAATTGGGGCGCCTTTGGCAAAGCCAAAAAGCGCAGCGATGACGCCGTCGCATTAGACGAGGGCAAACTCGGTGTGTTTGCTCAATAATCGCGACAACTTCAACGTCGCGTCTACACCATCTGAAGCAAGCGCGCGATAGATCCATGAACCTTGCGAAACTTCAACGACTTTAGGGAAATGCGTTGTGCAATGCAAATTGTCACCGCGGACAAGCTGCAGCTTGAGTGCTACAAAAAAAACCGCATTTAGTTTAAACAATAGTTAGTTTTCAAACCAAAAGAGTCCAAAATCATGAGCATAAACGCAACGTCCCTCAATTCTGTTTTGCCCCGCCTCCATCTCACCCCTTCCCCCTTCGAAAAAATTAGCGGGATCGTGGCGGAGGTTTCCCCAAAACATTGGCTTTCCGGAGATATGATACAGGGATCTTTGAACAAGTACTCTCAAGAGGATCTCGAACGCATCGTCGACGATTTCTTCGATTTGCAAGACGCGCATTTTGCAAATCCAAAATCAGAGCGCAGTTATGTCGTCACGGCAGGAGCGCCAGGTTCGGGAAAAACGACTTACCTTGAAAAGCTGTTGGCAAGCGGCTCTTACCGGGGGTTTGTCTATATCGATCCCGACCGCACGTGTTTATTGAAGATGACCCGTACCTATTTAGCCGATGTAGAATCGGGACAAAAAAGTTCCAAAGAGGCCTACGAATATTGGAGAGATGCCTCAAATTTTGCGGCAAACGCGTTACTGGCCATCGCACTACAAAGGGAATACGCGATTGTACATGGCAGCACCTCAACGTCCCCTCACATTAAAAAAGTACTCGATACGGTCCACTCCGTCTACCACTACACGACGAAAATGCATCACATCAATTGCGATGAAGCCGTGCGCATAGACTCCTACAATCAGAGGAATGCGCAGGGGGCATATCAGTGTACGATTGAGGATTTTAGAGACAAAGTTGGAATGTTCTACCAGAGATTGCCCGATTATTTGCATACAGCGCACATCGATTTCATTTACCGCGATGAACGCGCTGTTAAAAAAGTCGCTGAAAAGCGCGAGTTTTGTTTGAGGATACTCGATAAGAATCTCTGCCAAAAAATTCAAAATGCGCACGATGCTGCATTCTCTAAAGGGTATTGGGCGCAAAGTTTTGAAGGCGCAGATACCCCCCAAGTGTACCAACAGGCGTGTGGCGTTTGAGAACTGTGTCGTCCACTAGAAAATCGCCATCAAAACCTGAATGTATCCCCAGCCCCTCAAAACG
>CAXTAX010000044.1:0-5754 GCA_964241995.1 uncultured bacterium
CGAGATAATCGAGCGTGATGTCAAACACGCTTTGTCGAATACCCTTGGGATCTTTGGCCTTATTGATGAAGGCGTGAGAGTTGGCGATGATGAAAAAGCACTCTGAATTCTCCTGCAGCTGCACTCGATTTTCCAAAGACCCGACCCAATGCCCCAAGTGCAGCTTTCCCGTGGGCGTATCCCCAGTCAAAATGCGAGGTCGGTGAGATTCAACGTGATAGGGCATAAAATCTCCAGTTTTCTAGCCAATTCTAACAATATACACTAAAGACGCTGAACCTGTACAACGCGCATGCAATACATAACTACATGTGCTTTATAGAAAGCTGGCAAAATTGATCCCCTATTTAAGGGGATTGAAAATTCAAAAATAGGCAATGCCTACAATTATTATGTGCGAGTCCTAAGTCATATAAGCACAATTTGCGAAAGCTGCAAAGATAAAACTTTTGGAAGGCTTCTTAAAGGTATATACAACAGAACGTTGAAGGCCTAACTTTTTTCGCTGATCAAGCGCTGAATAGCACACGAAGTAGGTGTTTTTTACCTCATTTCTAATATTCCACCGAAAATTCTTCCTGCAATGATTGAAGAATAATCTTTCACTACTTTTCCATATACAGAGTCAAAAATTATTTTGCCTCCCACAGTGGTTTTTGTCAAAACTACTATCTCACCGGGATAAAATTCATAGCTATTTCTAAATCTCATATCTTGGGTCATGCACTCGTTAAACTTAGCTTCTTTCGACTGAATACTGATGACTCCTAAGGTACATTTGTCTGCCTCAAAATAACCTTGTACACTTATTGCTCGTTTGACAGTTTAGCTGTGCATCCCAACCTCCCCTTGAATGTCAATTTCTCCAATCGTGCACTCTGCGATCTGATATGTTCCGGTGCCTATGATTTTGTCTTGGGTTTCTTGATAATAATCATAATGCTCTTGAAATTTATTGTCATGATTATGACCTTGCGTTCTTTTTGTTGAACCAAGTGGTAACCACTTCACAAATCCCGGTGAATTTCTTATAAACGAATTCACGTTTCTGTGCATATAATTTCCTTAAAGTGAGGGATGATAATGTGATAAATCTAACCTTGCTCATTGCCAAAGTATTCTTTTCATAGACACATAAACTATAAAACGATTTTGATCATTTTCTCAATTGATTCATTTTTCCAAAAAGTCAGTGGCACTGCGTTCCAACCAAAGTTCATATTTAACTTAGATCTAAGGCTAAAATTTACGATGGTTTTTTTAGAATTACCCTCTGCCTAGGATTGATGTTCCTAGAAGGCCAAATGGGATAGTAAAGAAATAGGGATTCATTTTTGCTGAATTCAATGTAATTAACACCTTTAAAATAGTGCATTTCTTGCATTACGGTCTTACAATAAATATAGTATAATAATAGTTTTTTAATAAAAAATTGCGTTTATATTCCTAAAGCGCCGAAACGAGTATTCCTAAAAAAAAGTTTGCGTCAGGTGCTCGCGAAGTTCTTTTTCATCGTAAGGCAATCTTTGATAGATTTCTGCAATACGGGGAAGGTCATCTCGCGCATCTTGCCAAATGAGCTCTGCTAACTCTTTGTTTTTGGCAATAATTTCTGCTTGTCGCTGCGTTTTTTCAGCATCGGACATATCGTATCTAAATTTAAGTTGTTTGCACTCATGACATGTATCATTATACACCTCCCATACTTCTATGTATGCCCTTCGCCTCGCATCGTCTTGTCTTTTTTTCGTGCACTGCACTCGCAAATCCCTCATTCTTTGAGGTTTATCGATAAGGTCCTTTATGTAGATGCGCGGTTGGTGGCTCACCATCATCAAACCATTACATGCTGGACGTACAAGGGGCAAACGATGTAAAGCAAAACAGAATGCCCAAAAGAATTGAAGCATCTTTGCCAGCCTAAAAATGGTCTCTTTTTCGCTTTTATTAGATGGAGAAGCTGCCGTAGTAAACGACCCATTTACTATTGAAACTGTCCAAATGACCTTCGGCCCCTGCCTATGCTGTGCATATGTGTGCAAAGCAGCGAATCCTCTATTGATCATTTGGAAACCGCGAGTTTTTGAAGGGGGTTCATTGTCCTATTCCTCTTTGTAAACATTTCTGAAAAAGCAACCTAAACAGCCGATTCGGATGCTGTTTGAAATACTTTGGCTCCTTGTTTTTCGATGAATTCCATGTGGAAGTCTGCAGCTAAATGTTGTGAATCTGGCTGAAAAGGGGTTTGGGTGGATGCTCGACTGGAACTTTCTAATTCCCAATCGGGTCGCTCTATTTGCTCAAACCCCTGTTCTGGGATTAAGCCCGCTTCGGCGAGTTCGTCTAAATAGCGCTCATTCGAACTTCCGTCAGCTTGCTCCGTTGAGCGCTGCCTTTGAAATCTCTCTACCTGCATGACTTGGCCAGCAGGTCGTTCTGCGTTGTTGTTTTGCAAAGCAGCAATGAACGCATTCAATTTATCGTGTACATTTGTGATTTCTCGTTGTGCCTGCATAGCAGCAGCTTCACTTTTCTTTGCAGCAGCATTATTTTTCTCTTTTGCGTTCCTGAGATCGGTCACAAGCAGGTCTATCCTCGCATTTGCCCGATGAAGACCTTTCCCCAGAACGACGACTTTTTTAGTAGCGAGCTTATGTGCTCGACGTAAATCTGTACTTTTTGCAGTGAGGACAGAGATATTCCGTTTGGCAATGACTAGGTCTTTTGACGTACTCATAAGATCTCTTTGCATAGTTATATGATCGACCCCAGCTCTTAGAAGATGTGCATTGAGCAAACCATTTGCTTCGGATAAGCGAGCCACCTCTTCGTTCGCTTGGCTCAATTTTTGGCGATACTCAACAATCATGTTTCTTTGAGATTTTCGGCGCTCTGAATTAGATTCTCTCAGTAATTCGCTCTTTGATCTTTCGATGATAGCTCTATATTCATCAATTTTTCCTAATAGGCGCGCGCGCAACTCCGAAATTTCAGAGAGCAAAATTTGATTACGGTTTTGGATTTTCATGCGCCGCTCTTGAGGTTGAGCTCTTAGATAATCGACCCAAGCTGCAGTTAGACAAACCCCTGCGCACGTTGCGGCACCCACTCCAGCCCCCACCACAACACTCGCTCTTGCTGCATTCCAAGCTACAATGGAAAAACCACTGCTAGTGCCGGCCCCAGCGGCCACCTCAAAAATGCTTTTTACAATCAAAACTGGGTCAATCACTGCACTATTTTGCTCTTCTATACATTGGATTTTAGATGCAGAAATGATTCTCTTGGCTGCTTCTTTTATATGCCGTTTGAGGTTCATGAGATCATTGAAGGGCAATCCCTGAATGAGTCGGTTAAATTGGGGATAATCGAATTGAGATGGTTCATTCAACCATATTGCAATATTATCCTTACAGGTGTTGAAACCTGCAAATATGATTCGTAAAGTGTAGCGGTTGCAACTGGAGTGGACTGGTTTAATTGTAAGGTCAGCACTTGCCTCGAAATTAGGGGTTTTGCTTTTGGCTGATCTTTGCCAGCCATTTATAAAAAATAATAATCAGCCATTGGTTTGCCCGGCAAGCAAAAAATTGAAAATGCGTAACATTTGCCTGCAGAAGGCATTTTGGAGGCTATTTTTATGCAAAACATGGCGCTGTAAATGGTCCAACAAGGTGCGAAAAAGGTATCTGCATCCCAATCAGTCGAAAGTTCTTAACACCAATTTGGGCAAAATCTTGGATGAGCTCGCTGTAGTCGAAACCGCAGATGCAGTTGATGTACGGTAAAGGTGGAAGTGACAGCGCATTGGCTTTGCTGACAAATGGGTCAGATACCCTATCGACCCATCGCAAACACACTTTTTGCTTTAGCGGTTATTTGCAGCATCAAACTGCCCTACGATAGGGCTTGGAGGCTCAAGAAAGATCCCATTTCCCGGATTGAGATAGGTGCATGAAGCGCCAGCTGGAAAATGAAGGGGGAGGGGACCAAAGCGCATCGCAAAGTACGCACTGCCGCGCGGACTCCACATTGGGGGCTGGCTCGATTTGATCGGCAGTTTGCGATTCGGCCAGATCATTTAGACTTTCGATTGGCGCCCGGCGCAATGCTCTACGCTCACGCAAGAACTCTGCCGCGTGAGAAAGTGGCCGCTTCTCGCGAGTTTGAAGAAGCGGCTTCGCAGACAGAATTTTTGTCCGCGATGGAACTTCTACCAATGGGCTCGGCCTCGACATGGGCCCGACATTCGATAGCTGTGTCAAAGGGGCGAAATCACCTCTTTGCTCTTTTAGAGCATGAAGTACAAAGCGTCGAGCTAGCCTCCATATCCAGATCCACACAACGAAAATTGGCCCCGGTGTCAAGTTGAGCAAACGGGCGCTTTGCGAAATGCGAAAATGGGGGGGAATCGGCATGTGGTTGGGCGAGAGGGTTCAATGCGTTTTTTAGTTTGGCTTGGGTCTCGCAATATTCGCGCGCATTTCGGTATCGGCTTGTAAGTTGCGAATGCGCAAACCATCGATGACGCCAAGATGTCCACTGCGGTACGCCTCAGCAATCGCTTTGGGTACTTGAGCTTCAGCTTCGAAGACCTTGGCCTGCATCAATTTGATCTGCGCCGTGTTTTCCTGCTCGAGTGCCACAGCCATCGCGCGCCGCTCTTCTGCTTTTGCCTGCGCAATCGTCTTGTTGGTTTCCGCTTGCTCGGCGGATAACCGCGCGCCTATGTTTTCCCCAACATCGAGCTCCGCGATGTCGATTGAGAGAATCGAAAAGGCCGTCTGAGCATCTAGACCCCGCTCGAGCACTCTGTGCGAAATCACCTGAGGAGCTGCGAGCACTTCGGAATGGGTTTCCGACGATCCAATCGCATTGACAATACCCTCGCCTACCCGGGCGATGATCGTCTCTTCGGTGGCTCCTCCAACGAGCTGGGCGATGTTGGTGCGCACAGTGACTCGTGCTTTGCAAAGGAGCTGAATCCCGTTGCGCGAGACCGCCGTGATGAAGTGATTGCCCGAGTTGGGGCAATCGATCACCTTGGGATTGACCGAGGTCCTAACCGCTTCGAGGATATCTCGACCAGCTAGGTCGATCGCCGTAGCCTGCCTCCACGTCAAGGTGATGTTGGCCTTATCAGCGGCGATGAAGGCCGCGACGACGTTGGCGATGTTGCCTCCAGCCATGACGTGCGTTTCTAGGTCAGAGACGGTGACATCGCGAATTCCCGCCTTGTAGAGGGTAATGCGGCAATTGACGATGAGCTTGTAGGGAATTTTCCGCAGCGACATTCCAATGATGTTGGATAGAGGAATGGGAGATCCAGAGACGTACGCTTGAAACCAGAGGCTGATGTATTGCCCCAAAGTTAGGAATCCAAAGACTCCAACGAGCGCGATGATGATGAAAATTACGAGTTCCATATTGGCGTAGACAGATGTGGAGTTCATGAATATGTACCTGGAGGGTGGGAATGCGTTGAACGAGCGACGAGAAGCGAGAAGCCTTCCCCCCCTCGGATGACGACCTGGGTACCAGTCCCAATATGTCCCACTTGGGAAATCGCTGGGTGGCGCTGATCGTCAATCTCGATATACCCAGAAGGGGAAAGATCTCCCACTGCAAGCGCTTCACGGCCGATCAATTCAGCGCGAAACGCAGCGGCGAAGTGCCCAACCTCCGATTGTGACTCGATGGCCGCCCCGCGCTTCAAAGTTTTTAATGCGAGGGCACTAACCAAAACCACAGCGC
>CAXTAX010000045.1:0-5750 GCA_964241995.1 uncultured bacterium
CGTAACGAGCAAAGGCTCTTTGAGAGGCGAAAAAGTACGCTAGGGGATCGTCGTAATATCGACAGGCTAATTCGATATACTTATCCACGTCCCCATTGCAAACTGCCACGTCCAATCCCATAAATAGTCCCCCGTAGCGCGCCTGAGGAGGCCCTTTGGAATCGTACATCGAAACCACCGGGCATCCAGCTGCCATGGCATCGAGAATGCCGATGCATCCCCCGAAGGGGAACTCGTTGAAGTAAAGATCAGCTGCTCGAGCGAGATTGGCGGGAGCTTGGCAAGATCCGTAAAAATGTACGCGCTCGCTTACGTCGCTGGCAAAGCGCATGCGCAATTGTTTTTCGTCTTTGACGGGTCCGATGGGGACGTAATGCAGAGTTTTACATCTGCGCAATATTTCTGAAACCGCTTCGCAAAAAGGGCTTGAAAGGCGCGCTTGTAGGTGATTGGAAATCGTCGTGGCAACCAACGCGTCCCCTTTGATGCCAAAAATGCTGCGCGTCACCAATTGCTGCCCCCACTGCGCGCGGCGATCGACGCAAAAGGGCAAGGTAACGAGGTTTGATCCGAGCTTTGCGCAGTCCTCTCCAAAGAGCATTGGGGCATCTTCTGAGCTGGCGATGATGAGGTCAAAGCCGGGAAATTCGGGGAGCGTTCCATGTTCAAAGAGCACGTTGCAAGTACCGCGCGAGCGCGCGATGAGGTGCATATGCACGAGGTCGGGGCCATGAAAGACGACAACATCTGGCGATTGCCCTCGAATCTCTTGCGCCAATCGCTCTAAAGTCGATTCCCAGCATGCACCGGAATTTTCAAGGATTGCGGGAACGTTTTCACTTTCTAGCCAGGCGTGAGTTTTAGCGCCCCGCTCTAGCGAGCTAAGGGAGCACTCCTCGCAGATGGGATACTCGCTTTGGCGCAGCGCTAAGCGCTCTGTGCTGAGTACAAGGGTGGTAAACCTCGAGCGATCACGCTCGCTGATTAAATTGCGCAGCAGGTGCGTCGGTGCATGACGGTGGTCCACTAACTGGCTCACGATGTGCAGGAGACGAATGGGCCCCGTGCGTCCTTGGCGCACAGGGGCTTGGCGCGCTATTTTATGTGCAGTTGCAGAGCGCAGCTGGGTGAGGATCCATTCGTATAAGGGGCTTGGCGTCCGCGCTTCCCAATCCCCCGCAAGCCATTGTTGGCTCTTGCGCGCCAAAGCGCTCGCCGTCAGGCAGTTTGGCCCTAAAAGAGCGACTGTCTGCGTCCATTGATAGTCGCGATGCGTACGCAGCAACGCACGTGCCTCCTTGCGGCTCTGCCCTTCGATGAGGTGTGGTAGGGCCATCAGCGCCGGTTTTAGCGCGTCGCAGCTAGTTGCGCGGAGACAATGCGTTGGGTCCTTGTTCAAAGCGTTTTTGAGCTTTGCGAAAAATGCTCGCTGCGCGTTCAATTGCGGGGCAAATTCCTCACAAAGTACCCAAAAACCGCATAGGGGCGTTCTTGTTGATAGCGCGCGCGCCCATTCCTCGAATTGAAAGCACTGCAAAAGAGTGTGGGTCCCATCGAAGCAGAAAAGTCGCGGCAGGTGGTCCCCTTTTTTCAAAGCGCTTCGCACTGTATGCAGGTTCCACAAATCGACGAAGAGGATCTCCCACGTGTCTTCAGCAACGTGATGAGGCGCGGACGCTTGCTCGCTTGGATCCTTTTTGAGTGTGAGCCAATGAAGGGGGGGGAAATGCTGGTTCCAGTTGGCCAGCAGTTCCGGGCATCTCGCGGCAAACTGCGCACTTTCCTTCCACCCCGCTCGCTCTGCGAGCTGCGCTGGAGCTCGACGTAGGCTGAGGGCTTGCAGGTGATCGAGGTCGATGCTCAACCGCGCGCGAAACGCGGCGCGCGCGCGTTGCGTCCGATCCTTTTTCACTCCCTAAGAGTTTAGCGAGAATTTGGCCGGTAAAATAGCTCTGTAGGGGGTTTTTCTGAAAGAGCAGCGCATGAGCGAAGTTGCGCAGAGCGTGCGCAAGGGGGTGCGTGATGCGTGTGCGCGGCTCAAGGTGTGGGGGAAAAAATTGCCTACTATCAAGGGGGCATGTATCTAGAAAATAGTGCAGCGCACGCCCAGGCTCGTCGCAGTATCGCGCGATGAAGGTCTCGAAAAAAAGAGGCAACCCCTCGGGTTGGCGGGACGTGGAAGAGATGGGCTTCACAAGCAATGGTGAATAAAGAATTTTTTGGCGAATGTGCGCCAAGTTCTCCCGGTCACCGGGGAGCGAGGGATGAGGGATTTATGCCATGCATATCAAAATAACAAAAGGACTCGATCTCCCTGTGGATGGAGAGGCGAGCGCTCCCGTGCAGCCACTCAGCGCACCTGTGCGCGTCGGCGCGAGATTTGAGAATGTGGATAGCCATTTGAAGCTGCTCGTCAAATCTGGCGATGCGGTTGCGATCGGCTCGCCACTTGTCGAGCACAAGGCTTACCCGGGGATGAAGTTCGTCTCTCCGGGATCTGGAAAGGTGGGCGAGATTCGCAGAGGCGAGCGCAGAAGCGTGCAATCGATTGCCATCGAACTCGATGCAAAGGAGCGTTTTGAGCCTTTGGCGATGGCCGATCTCGAACAAGCGACTAAAGAAGAGATCATCGAGCACTTCAAGCGCTCTGGTCTATTTGCCTACTTGCGCCGCAGACCCTTCGATCAAATCTGCAATCCCGCATTTCCTCCCCGATCAATCTTTGTCAAAGGACTCGAATCGGCACCTCTGATGCCCTCGGCAGAGAATCAGGTAAAGGGGCGGGAAGAGGCCTTTGCGGCAGGTTTGAAGTGCTTGGCTAAGATCGCTCCCGTGCATCTCGTGGTGCATGTGGGATGCGCTTCTTTCGAGTTTGCGCAAGCACTGAATGTGCAGGTGCACACCGTAGAGGGTCCCCATCCTCGAGCGAATCCTTCCGTGCACATTCAGGCCATCGATCCGATTCGAAGCGCGCAAGATGTGGTGTGGACAACCGATGTACTGGGGGTACTGGCAATTGGCGAAATCGCATTGCATGGGCGCTACCCCATCGAGCGCGTCGTGGCGATCGGAGGTGGAGCGATCCCTACCGCTGAGCGCCGATTCGTCCGCACAAGGCTCGGGGTACAAATCGGAGATTTACTGCGCGCTGCGGGGTCGCACCCAGACAGCGCCAGGCTGATCTGTGGTGATCCCCTGACGGGCGTGAGCAGCACCCCTGAAGAATTTATGGGCCCTGCACACACAGCACTCATCGCGTTGCCAGAAGCGAGTAATGAGCGCCAACTGCTGAGCTTTATGCGTCTGGGCCGTGATAAGTTCACTGCCACCTGCACCTATTTATCGCGCTGGTTGCCCAAGTGGCCAGCCAAGACCTTTGGTTTTACGACACATCAACATGGAGAGGAGCGCGCCTTTATCGATCCCAGGCCCTACGACCAAGTGATGCCTTTGAACGTGTGCGTTGTGGAACTTGTTAAAGCTTGTCAAATTCGAGATTTCAGTAGAGCCGATCGCCTGGGCTTACTGCAAGTGGCCGCTGAGGACTTCGCGCTCCCCACCTTTATCTGTCCGAGCAAAATCGAGATCAGTCAAGCGATCGAAAACGCGCTCGTGGAGCGTTCCCGAGAAGAGGAGTAGGCTCTGGGCGAGGGAAAAGCGGACCGCTTTGGCCCCTAATGCGCGCAGCATCTGTATCTCGATGCGTAACAGCCGCGAGTTCCATGAGTGTCGCTCTCCAGATTTTACCTCTTTGATCGTCCCGGCTCATTTTCTGGAAGCATCGTGCGGATGCAGAGGGTCCCCATTGCCCCAATGGCAATGTTTGGGAGGAATGCATGCCGCGTATCTCTTGATGGGTCCAAGCCAACTGCCAAAGCGATAGGCCCACGAGGGCGCAAATCAATGTGATGGGGCCAAAAATTCGCTTGGTTGCTTGAGAAGTTCCCGCCTCGCTTTGCGGGCCTCGCCCATTGAGCGCAAAGCGGGATGGCATGCGCGCAATCTTCTCCATCAACGGACTACAATCCTTCAAAATGCCCTCAAATACCAAGGCACACTGCCTCCCATAAAATAGGGGCTAAAATTGAAACCTTATACACGCTCCCTATTTTTCAAAACGCTCCTCGCGTGCCGCGCCATAAAATCGAGGCTCGCGCCCCTTAGAGAGCGCATTATTTCCTTGATAGTGGGAAGAGAATTTGGCATATAGTGCCCGATTTTTTACATGAGCTCGACGGGGTAGTACGCGCCCAACGCGCGCTACTTTCCGCTAACGAGTGAAGTCGAATGGCGTTTCAATCGCTGCTTTGGCCACAGTCAAATGCAGCGCTTTAGGCACCTCGAAGGCTTAAGACGACCGCTGAGGAATGAGATGAAAGGTGTGGGTTTGGAAATTAAGCCGTCAGAGGCGAGTATCATTAAAAGCCAAGTTTCCAGTTACTTGCACGGTGTGCACTTTCGAAGAAAACGAGAAATCGATCGTTTTGCGCAAGCCCTCATCGATCTTGCCGGCCGACTGCGTAATGGCAATCCGACTCCCCTTGCTATGCAGCGTCTTGGCCAAGAGAGTTGGAGTTGCGATGAGACCAAGAAGGGCATTCTCAATAAGGTAGAGGGACTTTGTGAGATGTATGTAGAACCCAGCCTTTGGATTGAGAAGGAGAAAACTGGGGCGTTTCAAAAGTTGATCGTCGATAGGATCATTGAAACGGCGAATCGCTTTTTGAAATTTTCCAAAAAAGAAAAAAAATGTTTGATCAGCGATCAAATGCTCGCCAAGAGAAAAGCGCAAGGGCAGTTGGAATGCCTGCATAAGGCCAAATTGTTGAGGGGTATGCAACCCATCTCGACCATCAGCGAGGCGCAACAGCATGTAGAGGACGCGCTACGTGGGTTTGTAGATGATTTGAATTTAAAGCACTTGCGCAACGTGGATGTATCTTTGATCGAGGATTACCCGGTCCTTCGTGCGCTGATGGAAAGAATACCGACCTTTTATAAAGATTTTCCCGAGTTCGTGCAGAGTCAGAAATCGACTCTTATTTGGGCGATTAAATTTGGGCAATGCAATTTACAGCATTTGCCGATAGCACTGCAATCCGATGAGAGACTCATGCGGGCCAAACGGCAGTGGGATCAACAGGTCTTAAGTTTGGTGCGCGATTATTTCGGCTCAAAGTGCACGAGCAGTGATCAAGAGGACATTGCAAAATGCTTGGACTTTGAACACTTGTTGCGGGAACGGAAAATTTGCGAGGCGATTTTGTCTTTGCTGATTTCTCACGCGGAGATGAGTCAAATCACCCAAGCAGCTCGTCACTACCTAAATATCGCGGGAGAAGGTGAGCTACCCGATACGTTTGCTGAAGTTCTCCATGCGCGTGCACTTTTGGGCAATATCTTCAAAAGACCTGAGGTGCAGCTAAGTGCTTACAATTTAGTTCTCGAGGAGTCCGACTTCGAAGATTTAGAGTTTGCGGAGCAAGTCCATGCTCTATTGGAATTTGCGCGTTCGAGTAAATAGCTTATTCAAAGGGTCTGCTAGTCGTTTGTCCCTTATTCGACCTTCGATGACGGAATTACCCTTAGGCCCCCGACATAATCTGTGTGTAATCTGGACCTTAGCTAGTGTGACGATCGCTATTAAAAGACACCTTGCAAAGCTTTTAAAGACTTACGTCCCAACTTTTTTGCCGTTCCGCAAACTCCTTTGGAATTTGCAGCAAATTGCATCTCAGGCAATTGAAGAG
>CAXTAX010000046.1:0-5607 GCA_964241995.1 uncultured bacterium
GGGTAAGCCCGCTCAAGCGACTCCCGTCCTGCAGGGAATCACGAAAGCATCCCTTTCGACCGATTCCTTCATCTCTGCCGCATCCTTTCAAGATACGACGCGCATTCTGGCTGAAGCGGCGTGTACAGCGCGTAAGGATTATCGCCGGGGATTCAAAGAGAACGTCACGATGGGGCAACTCATTCCAGGGGGTACGGGCTATCGCAAGCACGCACATGTGATGCGGGTACTCGAACGAGAAATCATGGAACCACTTGATTTTGACTTCGACTCCGTGCCGGCTTAAACCGGCATGGAAAATCTCAGTGTATTGCGTGGTGAAACATGCGGGCACTTGAGCGCTTTCTAAAAAATTTGGTTTTATAGGGTTTGCTCAATTCTCGCGCGTCAATGCACTCATCTGCTTGACGCTACTCTTCAAACACGTGCAATTCTTGATGTGAACTCGTAAAGCACAGCGTCGTTAACCAAGTTTTAGTCTTGATCAATCTACAACGGAATATAAAACCTACAATAGCGCAATTTTTTCACTCAGGTGCACTTGGGATGAAAAAATGTTCGATAATATTTTAAGAAGAAAGAACGATCAATATACTTCTGGTTGCTTACCACAAAGAACAATGATAGACACACTTGCACTTATACATCAGGGGGCCCACTTACCTCCATTAAATATAGATGGATTAAACTGGGAGCTCTTCGAGATTCAGGGCATTTCGCAGCGTTTGAAACTTTCAGACGACATTTTCAGAAAAATTACTGATTTTGCCATCAACGTATTGCGGGGAAATCCCGGCATCAATTTGCTTAATATTAGCGATGATGGCAACGATATACGCATGTTGAGATCCTTGAGTGCAATAGAGCCAAATAAAAGAGCATACAAATTAGTGCATTGCGCGCTTTATGACTCGTTGAAAAAACTCACAGACCTCGGCCAGATTCACTTTAAACGCACCTTTGCATTTGGATCGGAAAGCTCTTTAAGTGCTTCCCTTGCACTGCACCTGCAATATATGCATGCGCAGTGCAGAGTCATGCCGTCGCTGGACTATCGCATTGAAGGTCTCGTTTCGGGTTACTTGGTCTTTACATCTGTGATGGACAAACGCTGTTTAAGTGGAAAAGTTTTCGCCATCCCTATCAGCAACGAGGATGTTTTCTCAAATATCTGTTCAAAATCTCTTGGCAACCTCGCAGCATCTACAGATGTTTCCCATCCATTGGTCATGCGATTTGACTCATATGACCAAAGCCATTCGTCTCCATTTCTGTTCGATATTTTTTAAGATCGATTTTTATAGCACAGCACCACCGTAAGGTGCATCTTAAGGCGGCTTGATGAGAGGCAAGTGAATCTTTGCCTGTACGTTTACCTGTTCAGTAGTCCTTTTGGCGGAAAATAGGTCATTTTGAATCGGGCGGGGCAAGAACCGCGCGGTTAGCATCAGACTATAGGAAATGAGCGCAAACGTGGAAAATACCCTTTTCCCCATCAATAATAGCGCTCAATAACCCCGTTTTTGGCATATAGGATCTTGCATGTAGAGAAGGCGCATTGAGTGGCTTTCTTGGTTGCGCTTTAGCAATCTCAGTGACATACTCCGCGACGCGACGCAAAAGGGATTTTCAGTGCGCATTTGGGAATACTTTCCCCGCGTGATCGAGACGGTTCAGAGGATCTAATTTTGCCCACAACCCTCACTGAAAATGCTCATGCACTTTGCAAGTTACCCGGGCCACAATCATGACCACCAACACAGCACAGGATAAAATTCGCCAGCTCTGCGATACCTTGACTCGGGAAGCTCTCGATCCCGCCCAAAACCAAGCCGCGAAAATACTCGAGCAAGCGCGCTCTCAAGCCGAGACTCTGTTGCAGGAAGCACGCCGCGAAGCAGAGCAGATCAAGGAGATTACCCACCGACAGTTGCAACAAGAGCGGGGGCTATTTGATTCCTCACTGCGGCAGGCGGCCTCGCAAGCCAAACAGATGTTGCGCAACGAAATCGAAGAAAAGCTCTTTAAAAATCCGCTCGGCATCCTCCTTGCGGAGAGCTTACAAGATCCAGTTGCCTTGACGCGCTTGATTCGAGGATTAATCGATGCGATCGAAAGAGATGGCCTGGCTACGGACTTGTCCATCGAGGTTTCCAAACAAATGAACGTACGCGAACTCAACGAGCTATTGGGACAGCGCGTGCTTGAAAAGCTCCGCGAAAAAACCTGCTTCATGAGCAACATCGCCGGCGGCGTCAAGGTGCGCATGATGGATCAAGGGCTCACCATTGACGTTTCCGATCGCTTTCTTCAAGAAGTGTTCGAGAGAAATCTGCGTGGGGAGTTCGTCAAGACCTTCTTCCAATCGCCTTAACACTTTACGAATGTCCCTGAGAGTATGAACCTCACTTTTCTCATCGGTTTGATCTCTAGACCAACGCTCGAGGGGCAGCTTTCCATGGAGTGGGAGGAATTTGCGAGCCATTGCGCGGATGGCATGCCTCCCCATTTACGCGTCCAGCTGAAGCGGTTGCGCACGCTCGCCGACATGGACAACATTCGAGCGCTCAGTGCGAATGAGCCTTGGAATCCATGCGGCAACTGGACTGAAGTTGCGGCCAAGGATCCCGAAAAAAGGGAGATTTCCCCCTTTTTTCGGCAGCTTTTGGAAGGGTATTCAGCTCAGCAGATCCTCGCAGCGTTTCCCCGCCTTTGGATCGAATTTTTTGAAGGAGATGAGCGGGAATTTGGCCAAGGGGGGTTTGTCTGGGAGTATTTCCGCTGTGAGCTCGCAGCGCGTTGGTCGCTCGCGCTGCTGCGCGTTGAGGGAAAAGAGCATCCGCTCGCTCAAGAGTGCGAAGAGCTAAAGCGCGTGGAGCGTTTGTCTTATCTAGAGGAGTGTTTGCAGTGGGCGCTAGAGCATCACCCCGATTTTTTGACGCGATTGCAGCAGCTTTATCGCCTACATTGCCAAGACCCTTTGGAGCTTTTGCGCGCGCTCAGTCTTTGGCGTCTGACCTACATCGAAGAGATGCTCCAAGGAGAGCTCGTCAGCGCAAATCGCCTTTTAGGCAGTTGCGCGCAGCTGATGATCTGCACAGAGTGGCAACGCATGAATCGCGAGCGAGGGCTTTCCGCGCTCGAGGAGATGCGAAAAACAGATGTTTTTTCGGTTCGACAAGAGGACCAACAAATATGATTTACGCGCAGGATTCCTCAATGATCGAAAAGACACGGGAAAATGTAACATGACGTCTACGCAATTGGAGTCCAAAACGACTGGCCGCGTCCTCAGCGCCTTTGGCAACTTGATTGAAGTGCGCTGCACTGGAAGGGTGCGCCAAGGGGGCATTGTCTTTGTCGCCACCGCAGATACATTGCTTAAGGGGGAGATTCTCGAGATTCACGGAGATTGCATCAAGGTGCAGGTCTTTGAAGACACTCAAGGCGTACAGTTCGACAGCCCCGTAACGTTTCTCGATGATTTGCTCGAAGTGGAGCTAGGTCCAGGGTTGCTCTCAAGCATCGTCGATGGACTACAAAATCCTTTGGAAAGTCTGGCAAAGCACTCCGGACAATTTCTGCAAAGGGGCCTTTACTTGCCACCGCTCGACCGCGATAAGCGGTGGCAGTATCGCCCGACGATAGAGATTGGGAAAGAAGTGCGCAGAGGTGATGTGCTCGGAGCTACGAGTGAGGGTTCCTGCGAGCACCTCATCATGGTGCCTTTTTCGCTCTTTGGCACCTACCGCGTGACATGGACAGCTGAAGCCGGGGAGTACCGAGTCGAAGATCCCATTGCGAAGATCGTCGACCAAGAGGGAAATGAGAAAATTGTGACGATGTTGCAAAAATGGCCGGCGAAACTCCCCCTCATTGAGGGTAAACGCATCATGCCGACCGCAATGCTGGATACGGGTTTGCGCATCGTAGACACCCAGTTTCCCCTTTTGAAAGGGGGAACGTTTTGCACACCCGGTCCTTTTGGCGCCGGCAAGACAGTGCTTCAACATCATTTGGCGCGCTTTTCGTCTGTCGACATCGTTGTGCTCGTCGCCTGTGGAGAACGAGCAGGAGAGGTCGTGGAAATTCTGCGGGAATTTCCCCACCTCACCGATCCGCACACGAAAGAACCCCTGATGAGCCGCACCGTCATCATTTGCAACACGTCGTCCATGCCGGTGGCAGCGCGCGAATCATCGGTCTACATCGGCACGGCAATCGCCGAGTATTACCGCCAAATGGGCAAAGATGTCCTCTTACTAGCCGATTCGACTTCGAGGTGGGCACAGGCGTTGCGAGAGCTTTCGGGTAGGCTCGAAGAGATTCCAGGAGATGAGGCTTTTCCCGCATACTTGGCTTCAAGGGTCGCCGAATTTTACCAGCGCTCAGGCGCTCTGCAGTTAGCGCATGGCCGCGGGGGCTCGCTCACAATTGGGGGAGCGGTATCGCCTGCAGGAGGGAACTTCGAAGAGCCGGTGACACAAGCGACGTTGGCAGTTGTGGGCGCTTTTTTGGGCCTTTCTCGCGAGAGGAGTGATGCGCGAAAATATCCCGCAATCGACCCCCTGATCTCTTGGTCAAAATACGTCGAAGGCGCTTCCCAAACCATGCGCAAAAGCTGTGCCCAGTGGGGTGGGTGGGTCAAGCGTATGACGCAAATGTTGATTCGCGGCGATGACATTGCCAGGCGTATGGAAGTGGTCGGCGAAGAGGGAACGCGCCTTGCGGACTTCATTTTCTGTCTCAAAGCGGAAACCTTTGATGCGGTTTATTTGCAGCAAAACGCCTTTGACAAAGAAGATGCCTACGCCAATCTGCCGCGTCAGATCGCGTTATTCAGTTTGATCAATTCCCTAGTCGACACCGAGTTGACGCTCGCATCGCACGATGAGGCTCGCAGTTTTTTTCTACAGCTGCAAGGGCTGATCAAGGGGCTGAATACTTTGCCTTTTGAAGGGGATGAGTACTTAGCGGCTTTGTCGAAAATTCGCAACTTTTGCCACTTGACTGGAGATGCCACGTGAGAGTTGTTCACGATAAAATTGAATCGGTTCGAGGAAATTTGATCACAGTCAGAGCGAGGGCGGCAGGGCTCGGAGAGCTCGCCCTCGTACAACGACGCGATGGCCGCACAAGCTTGGCGTCTGTACTGCGCTTTTCGGGTGATCGAGTCGAATTACAGGTCTTTGAGAGCGCTCGTGGACTTGCCACGGATGACCAGGTGACGTTTCTCAAGCGCGGTATGCAAGTGCCATTTGGCCCGCAACTTCTCGGCAGGTGCTTAAATGGCTCCGCATTGCCCATTGACGATGGACCGGCATTGACCGATCCCCCGATCGCGACGGCGACGCCGACCTTCAATCCCGTGCAGCGCACAGTTCCAAAAGATATGGTGCGCACGAATATTCCGATGATCGATGTCTACAATTGCCTTGTAAAATCGCAGAAGATCCCCATCTTTTCCGTTGCAGGGGAGCCCTACAACGCATTGTTGATGCGAATTGCCAATCAAACCAATGCCGACATCGTGATCATTGGAGGAATGGGCTTGACGTTTGAGGATTATCACGCCTTCTTCGAAAATGCCCAAAATTCGGGGACTTT
>CAXTAX010000047.1:0-219 GCA_964241995.1 uncultured bacterium
GACTCGTGCGATGCGACACCTTTCCAACCGCCGATAACGCGGAGCAGGCCTTTTTTAAGTTCAGGGCAACCTTTGATCAGCATCCAGAAATGTATACCCTGCACTTGCGCGCGTACAATGAAATTCTCGCGACTGTGGAAAAACCCAAACCCCTCACTCGCACTCAACTACAAGCCGAGGCGTTGCAGCGGGCCGCTCAACGACGATCCAGATGGATGC
>CAXTAX010000047.1:229-5602 GCA_964241995.1 uncultured bacterium
TTCGCCAAATATTGAGGTTCCCTCACACCACGCCCATGCTCACGTCGAACCCCCTGAACCCCAAGAAGCTCAAGAAGCGTCCGAAAGTTACATGTCCCACCTAGGCCACGTAGCCCTCTCTGAGTCGGGAATGGCCATGAACTCTGGTGGCGAGTACTAAACGCGTACTCAAAAATAGCCCTCCCCTTATTCCTACGCGCAGAAATTTTGGAAATCTGCCAAAATATCCGCGAGGGGACATTTCTTGAAAAGTACACATCTGTTGGCAAGATCTTTGTACTTTCTACATACCGCCTGCTCCACATTACCCCGCATTGACGCCCTACATGAGCTACGACCCATCAAATTTCGTCACAGATTTACAAGGTGACGTCTTCGCCCTCAAAAATCTCCCCGAGGTCGTCAAAGGCGCACTTTTTTCCAAATACTCGCGATCGACGCTGGGGCTGCGCAAGCTATTGGAGCGGGAATTTCTTCAAGATTCCGCAACTACCACCCCCGGAAATGAGGCCCCGTTACAGCGCGCTCAAGAATTTTACGATCGAATTCTCGATGGCTACGGCGACGATTCGATCGGAGAGCTCGGAGGGGCGCATTTGGCCCTGGAAAACGTCTCGATGCTCGCCGCCAAAGTCTTGGAAGATCGCCGCATCGGTGGCTCCCCGCTGGAAAAATCGACTCGGTATCTGCCCTTCGACAAAAAGCGCGATGGGCGCTACGCCTATTTCAGAGATCCCGCCATTATGGCCTCGCCCCTCGCAGGGGAATTTGAAACGGCCTGCGATCAGCTCTTTGAGACCTACACGGAGTTGTTTCCCCCTCTCATGCACTACTTGCGCCGGGTGATTCCCGAGGGGGATGCGTCGAATCAGCGCGCGCGCGAAGCTGCATTGCGCGCGCGGGCATTTGACACGTTGCGCGGCTTACTACCGGCTGCAACACTCACGAATTTAGGGCTCTTTGGCAACGGGCGTTATTTCGAAGGGCTCTTGCAAAAACTGCGCATGCACCCCTTGCAAGAGATGCGCGATTTGGGAGCTATGGGTTTCGCTCAACTCTCCCAAATGATCCCCTCTTTCATTCGTAGAGCAAAGGCAGATCACCCCCACCTGCTGACGCAGACTGAGTACGCCCAAAGTCTAAGCGCGCGCCTCGATCGCTTCGCGCAAGAGCATGCACCATCAGGCTCTGAAAACGGAAAGATTTCTTCGCGCGAAGACAATCGAGTTGAGCTCATGCACTTTGATCCAAGAGGAGAAATCGAGGTGGCCGCCGCGCTGCTCTTTTCCCACTCCCACCAGTCGCTTGGCGAACTAGAGCGCTCGATAAGCTCATGGAGTACAGGGCAATTTTCCGAACTCTTCACCCTCGCGAGCGAGGGGAGGGGCAATCGACGCCATAAGTCTCCCAGAGCTCTTGAACGCGCGGCATTCACCTTTGATCTCACCGCCGACTTTGGCTGCTATCGCGACTTGCAAAGGCACCGCACGCTCTCACAAGAGCGGCAGCTCTTAACCGCAGATCTGGGCTACCTAGTGCCGGAAGATCTATCTAAAGCCGGACTCGCTGTTCCCTACCAGCGCGCTATGGATACAGCCGGCGAGCTCAGTGCAAAAATTAGTGCTTGGTCACCAGAAGCGGCGCAATACGCAGTGCCGATGGGGTATCGGCTTCGCTGGTACTTTCACATCAACCTCAGAGCGCTACAGTGGCTATGCGAGCTGCGCTCAGCGCCGGCGGGACACCCCGCCTATCGCAAAATAGCGCAGCAGATGTGCCTGTTAGCTACGCGCGCGATCCCCACGTTTAGCACCTTTTTCAAATTTGTCGATTTTGATGGGAAAGAGATCGGCAGATTCGATCAAGAGCGCCGGCGCATCGAACGCCAAAACGCCCAAAAATCCTAAGACTTTTAGCGCAGCGCGCCGTGACTTTTTCGCCTTGATTGCCTATCTTCTCCCTTAGCCCCCTCCACTTCTTAGTACGTGATCTTCCCCTCTTCAAGGGGGCCCTGGCATTTCTAGACTTGCGGCATATTCATGACGACCTCTCCGAACATTCTCTGGCTGCGCCAAGATTTGCGCCTGAGCGATCACCCCGCACTGCACGCCGCTGCGAAGCGAGGCGGCCCGCTCCTGCCGATTTTTATTTGGGAGGAGGATCCCGATGATCATTGGCTGCCAGGAGCCGCCGGCCGCTACTGGCTGCACCACGCGTTGGAAATCTTCGAAAAGCAATTGCAAAAGCTTGGCAGTACACTCGTACTCAAAAAGGGGGATGCGCGCAAAATTCTCCCCGCACTCGCTAAAGAGCTCGGTGCCGATACGGTCTTTTGGAATCGCCGCTACGATCCAGCGGGGAGTGCGCGCGATCGCCACATTCAAAAGCACCTTATAGAACAGGGGCAAAGCGTCGAGACCTTTGCGAGTCGCTTGCTGCGCGAGCCATGGGACGTGACCAATGAACAGGATCAGCCCGTACGCGTCTTCACCCCGTATTGGAAGCGCTGCATCAGGGACTGGGAGCCCGACAAGCCCCTTCCCGCGCCAAGCAAGCTTCCGCCACCTCCCAAAATTACCAGCGCGCGGTTAGAGGATCTGCACCTACTGCCAAGAGGTGAGGCGCGATGGAACCTCAAACTCGACCGCCACTGGGAAATTGGCGAACAGGCCGGACGGGGACGCCTGCGGAACTTTACGGAAAACCAAGGCCTTGGAGGCTACAGCGCGCAACGCAATACTCTTGCCGAGCCAGGCACCTCATCCCTTTCCCCCTACCTAAACTGGGGGCATGTGAGCCCTCGGCAAATCTGGTGGCAAGTGCGCGAGCAAATTGAAAGTCAAAAAGGGGGGTCTGGAGGGGATATCGCCCTCAAGACCTCTTCCGACCCCTTTACGCGCCAGTTGTTTTGGCGCGAATTCAGCTATTCCATGCTCGTGCATTTCCCCCACACACCTGATGAGCCGCTGCGCGAGGAGTTCGCGCACTTTCCGTGGGAGGAAAACGAGGAGCATTTCCGCCGCTGGTCGCGCGGACATACCGGGTTCCCCATTGTCGACGCGGGAATGAATCAACTTTGGGAAGAGGGGTGGCTGCACAACCGCGCGCGTATGGTCGTCGCCTCCTTCCTCGTCAAGGATCTGATGATTCCCTGGCAGTCGGGGGCAAAATGGTTTTGGGACACTCTGGTAGATGGCGACTTGGCAAATAACACTATGGGATGGCAGTGGGTAGCGGGCTCTGGAGCCGATAGCGCTCCCTATTTTCGTATCTTCAATCCTCTTTCCCAATCGATGCGCTTTGATCCCGAGGGGCACTACGTACGTCGCTATGTACCCAAACTGACCAAATTTCCCAAGTCCTCTATTCACGCTCCATGGGAAGCGCAAGACCGCGAAGAGCTAGGGGTATCCTGCGAGGAGGACTATCCCAAGCCCATGGTCGATCACAGCCAAACTCGAGCGCGCGCTTTGAGCAGTTACAGCGCAATGCGGGGCAAGTAATTGAAAGGGGACAAAAAAGCCGATCTGCGCATGACCCTTTGACGAAAACCCCGAAAATTGCGTAAATTTTCGCCGAAGCGAAGCATCCAGATAAAACGGAAAAGGCAATGGCAGACAAAGAGGAAAAAAAGGTCAAACAACCAGGTGCGCAAAAGCGTGTTCTGCAAACCCGCAAACGCACCCTCAACAATCGCATGACCAAATCTCGCGCCAAGACCGCGGTTCGGACCCTGCACGAAACAATGCGCTCGAACGCAGAGCCTCAAAAATCGGCCGATTCCCTAAGTGCAGTCTACAGCCTTGTCGACAAGGCAGTAAAAAAAGGCGTGTTTCACAAAAATAAGGGCGACCGCATCAAATCTCGCCTTACGGTAAAGCAGGCAGCTTCGAAAGCCTAATGTTACTAGAATTTTTCTAAGAGCGCTCTTGTAGCCGAAAGGGAAAAGGTGCCTCACTGCAATGGTGCTTGAAGTGTATCGCGGTTTTATTGCCCTCGCGCTCACGTGGAGCTTGTTGCCCGCCTCATGCTCAGATGGGTGGAACTTTCGCGAAGAGACCCCAAAAAAAGCTATGGCTGCCCGCAAGGAATTTTTTGGTCAGCTCCCAGAAATCATCACACTTAGCCAAAATTCACACGTTCAGTACTAATCTTTCGTGTCGCTTGCATTGGTTTCAATGCAATTTGTCACGTAGATTTAATTGAATCGCCTTTCCAAATCCAAGACTTCAACTTCAAGTTGGGATTGCTTTTTGAGTAGATCCCCAAACAACTCCAGTAATTTTCCATACTGAATATTGCGTTCTCTGACCTCAGCGCTTAAGTCAAGGCTCGTGGAAATAGTTTTTTATAGCAAGAGTTTATAATCAGCATGGTTGATATTGACTAAGAAATAAGTGGCAATTGCTGCAGCGCTGACTATCGATGTGATGGCAGCAAGATCAATTTTGGTCAAAGCAAGAGCTGAGTAGCGCTCTTTTTGTCTTCTGCTGAGGTGACCACTAATTTAGAGAATTTTGGGACCAGTTTTGCGGGCTTTCTAGTCGTATACAAGTCCCCCCTTGGGAACTTCTGGTTAAAGGTTGCTTGACTTTAAGATAACTGATGCGTTTGGAAGAACACGATTCACCTCTATTGATTGATAATATTTGCGGCCAAAATTCTTTTAGCGCAAAGCTTCGCTTATTTTGTTGCACGGGTCTTTGGCAGTAGATTGCATGTTCAATTTATTGAACGACAAGATAGCATTTAATGCGATTACAAAGATATTAGTCAATGTAATTGCATTTGCTTGATCAAACTTAGTGGGGAATGAGCTTCCCATTCCTTTGTTAGATGCTTTTGCGTCGATGCGGCGAGTGATGTCTCTAATTTTGCGATGGTGGGGATTCATATGCCTTCTGAACTTTGCATTTTCAGTCGAAAATACATTGATTGAGAAACTCTCAAACGATCATGATCGAGGCATGCCATTGAACTGAACGATTTGGTTGAAACAAACACTGTGACGACTTCGCGAGTTGAGGTTTCAGTGTACTTAACGCAATCGGGCGCATCAGCACGCATCGAAGCTATACAAGGCCCCAATAAGATAGGGAAGATTGGCGGTTTATAAACGCTCAGCCTTTGGAGATTGGGAACTATTAGTTCGAAAGACTGAAATAATACGTGCTTGTACCTTATTATTGCCATAAGGTGCTCCCAATTCATCATTCGAAGCTAAATCATTTCTGAGCAACGTGGACGAAATTTTATCTATGAATGCGTTTGGAGGATTTGCGTTGAGCCTATCGCATGGGAGCTACGCATATGCAAAGATGCATCGGCACCTCTATGAAAGGCTCCGCACAACTCAAAAATTCAGATAACCAG
>CAXTAX010000048.1:0-5583 GCA_964241995.1 uncultured bacterium
GGACAATGCCCGCTTCAAAAGTCTGCAAGATCTCAAAGTCGAAGCGCGCTTTGCGATTGGAGACCAAATCAGTCGACATGTTCCAAATGCTGAGGGGGGTGAGAAAGACTCATTGATCGCGAACTCGAGGGGAAGGGACCATTTTTGCAAGTGCCGGGGATTGCGCCATGGTCTTGCGAATGCGCCGAAGGTGCAGTGCGTCATGGAGTGAGGAATAAAGGCGATTAAAACTGCAGTTTGACATCGCCAGCGCGCACTTTGCACTGACATGCAAGACGTTCACAGCCGGGCTCTTCTCCCAAAAAATCGCGCTCTTCCTGGGTAATGGGCGTGAGATTTTCCATGCCCTCTTGCACTTCGACGACGCAAGTGCCGCAGACGCCCTCGGTGCATGCAAAGGGAACGCCTGCATCTTCGCAAACTTCAGTAATCGAGTGACCATCTTCAAGGGAGATGGTTTCTCCAGTATTTTCAAAAATGACCTTTGCCATAAGTATCCTGTTCTCCAGTCATTGGCTATGTGAGAACTTCAAAACCTTGCCGATGCAATGCAGTAAGCTGCCACTCGCTTTAAGCTCAAGCCCCGTCATGAGCGCGATCCCCCCTTTCAATCGGAGAATCGGGATACCGAAGCAAATCGGATAGTGAGAGCAAAATATCCCGCAAAACCTCAAAGGGTCTTTGATCAGCTCGGATAGTTATGATAGTTTCTCTGGGAAATGTCTGCAAAACATCTCTTGATTGCTCCTTGTAAACGCGCAACCGGCGCTGCAGGGTTTGTGGATTTTGATCATCGACTCGCCCCTGCTCGACTGCCCGTTTGCGCAGCCGTTCGATCAAACAATGCTCATCGCTCGTCTCAAGAGCAATGATTTTTTTGACCGACATCGTGCGCGCCAAAAGCTGGGCCTGATTGGGTGTGCGGGGCATCCCATCGGCGAGTAAAAGTTGACGGTCGGGGTGATAACAGTGCTTGCGGATCAAGTCGAGCGTATGGTGTTGCCAAATCTCAACAGCTAATTCATCGGGGATTAAAAGCCCCTTGTCGACGAATTGGCGCTGCAAGGTGCCAAGTGATGAATCGGGGGGCAATCCCCTGAAAATATCTCCGGCCGAGAGGTGGAAATGCCCAGTTAATTGACTGAGAAACTGCGCTTGCGTGCCCTTGCCCGTTCCAGGGGCGCCGAAGAGTAGGAGGGTGGGATAGGGTTTCGTCACGTTAGCGAACTCTTTTGGGGCGTAGTCAAATTGGGGTGCTGGTCGAAGACCAACTACCTGAGCTGTTTCGAGGGCCCAATGGGCAAGCCGCGAAGGGATCAATGCTCTGCGCACGGTAGACATGCATGTTCTATACCACGATAAAAATTAATGCCTTTTCGGCAATAAAAAGCGAATTTGGGCTGGGGCCAAAGGCAAATTAAGACCGCAGCTCAAAGCGAGTAATAAGCGATGAATGCGCGCTTTTTCTGCAGAAAAGGCTTGATTGGCCAACTCGCGGCTTTTGTTCCAGGAGCTATCCTCTCCCCTTCCCCCCGTTTCTAGGGCTTGCAGAGCCGAAATGCAGTTGGCGGCAAGGCGTACAGATATCCGTCGAGCAAACTGGGCGCAGTTCCACAGCGCGTTGCCCAAAGCGCGATCATCCAGCAGGGCCGCGCTCGCATAGAGGGGAAATAAAGGGTGATTTTCCTGTTGAAATGGCGCCAGCTCTCCCCCATCGTCCAAAATGGCGAGTACCCCTCGCGCGTCGCTTCTGGCGAGCGCGACCAGCCCTCGCACTTCGCTCCACTGCCAAATGCCCCACTCCATGGGAAAGTGCAATTGCACGAATTCGACGCGCTGCTCAGCACCATCGAAATCGCCATGTTTAAGCGATAAAAGAGCGCTCCAATACAGCCCGCGCAGCACGCGCCTCCTCATTGTGGGGTCACTTAGCGACTCGCTTTCTATGGCAATTTTTGTGCGATGCCAATCCTTTTGCCCTCGCCTGCTCGAATAAAGTTGCTTTTCGAGGTGCAGTGCGGGGAGCGCGCTCGGCTCATCGACCAGTTGACAGCAGAGCAAGTGACTCCTCGCATGCGAAATGTCCATGATGCGCATCGCATTGTAGACTTCCGCAATGGTCGACGAATTGACGTCTCGCAAAGAGGGCACGCTGTCGATGATGGTTTGAGGCAAGCCGAGCCAGTAACTCATCTCCAAAACCAGCTGCCACCGATACGCTGAGAGATTTTCCTGGCCAATCTGGTCGGGTAGATTGAGAAAATAGGCCGGCAAATCGAGGTGCGAGCGCAAGCTCTGCACTTGCGCAGAGGTATCAGAGCGGAGCAAATCCTCTGGAAGAGACCGCGCCAAAAGCAGAGTCAACCTCGCCGCGAGCTTTCGATTTTTTCCAACCGCTGAAAACAGCTGCGAGATGATCTCCTCGCGCAGATATTTTTTCTTGGGATTATCGGGATACCGCAAACATCCCAATTCCAGGCAATTGGCCTCTTCCTCCCAATGATCCCAAAAGCGGTACGTCAGGGCCTTGCCGAGCCATTCAAGAGGCGCGGAGGGGGAATCGCGCAATTGCTGAAACTCATCGAGTGCGCATTGAAAATGGTGGCTCTTTTCCCGCTTGAGTGGGCAATCTCTGGCCATTTCGAGGAGGGTGATGCCTGCCAAAAAGCGCGCTTTTTGCCCCTCGCTATGACCGGAAAAAAATGCGGCGATGCGCCGGTATTCCGCGAGCGCTTTTGTGTAGATCCGCGCGGCGAGAAAGTGATCGGGAACCGTCAAACAACTAATTTTGAGCGACATTCCCCCTGCAAAAAAATCGAGTCCCTCAATTTTCGAGCTGCCCCCAGCTCGTAGCAAGCCGATTTGCGTGCCCACCAGCGGCAGCGTGCTCACATACGTAATGGCGGGCACAGAGTCAAAAGCGCAATAGAGGCGATTATCGACTTTTTCCACTCGAAGCGTGTGGCGCTGGCCCACTTTGGGGAGGATGTGCGGCGCATCGAGTAGCACGCTTCCATCTCGGCATAAGAATGCCCCACCTTTGGAAGGGCCCGCAATCCACAGACAAAAGCCCCCAAGCGGCTCGATGCGCTCGTGCAAGTCGGGCAGATTGATGAGCAACCCCAAACCTTGCGCATCCTCCTCCATAGAGAAGGTGAAATCGATGCGAAAATTTCCGCTGTGCGTCGGCTTGGACGCCATCCAATAGACCCAGCACGCGTCGAGCGTCAAGGCAATTTCTGCTGGCCATCGATCGATAAAAATCAATTCTTGCAGCGCCCAGTGCGTCGAATCTGCTGGATCAAAGCGCTCCAGAAGATACCAAGAGGATCTTCCCTCTAAAAAAGTCTGCAAGTCGCCCACTAACGCTTGAGCCGAATCGTAGCGTTGATTGGGGTCGGGATCCATCGCCCGCTGAATGACCCGAACGAGCATTTCGGGAATATCGCGGTGAGGGGCGAGCTCTCTGGGATCAAGGGGATATTCAGTGGGATTTTTTCGAAATTCTTTGGCCGATCTGCGTTTGAAGGGCAACTGATACGTCAACATGAGGTAGAGCAGAATCCCCAAACTGTAGATGTCGCTTTTTTCCGTTGCAGGTCCGCTCAGCCGTTCGGGAGCCAAATAGGCTAAGGTTCCCACAATCTTTCCCGGATTGGTCGGACTATCGCATCCCTCAGCGGTCTTCTCCTCGCTCAAGTTTTCCATCTGCGAAAGGGTTTCCTCTTGCGGCGTCACCGCCCCTTTCCAGCACGCTAGACCCCAATCGAGAATAAGGACTTGCTCGTGTTGGCCGAGCATGATGTTTTCGGCCTTCAGATCGCGATGCAAAATCCCCGAAGTGTGCGCATGTACCACAGCTTGACAAACGCTAGTAAAGATACGCGCGGTGGCCATAATGTGCAGATCCTCGCGACGCTGCTTCATCTGGCGCAGCGACTCTTTTAGGGTCTGCCCCTGAATGAACGGCATCGTGTAGTAATCTAAACCCCCCTGCTGAGAGATCTCAAAGATCGGGATGATCGAGGGGTGATTGAGCGAAGCAGTCAGCTTCGCCTCATGCGTAAAGCGTTGGCGAGTTGCTTTGGAGTGCAGCAAATTTGCGCGAATTCTCTTGAGGGCGACATAGCGGCTCGTCTGCTCGTCAAAAGCGCGGTATACCTCGCCCATGCCCCCTTGGGCCACGCGCTGCAGCAATCGATATCTGCCGAGCTTTTTTCGCTCCTGCAAGCCCCCAGTTTCGCTCAAAATCCCCCCAAATGATTCTGGTGCACTCCGATGTGGAGGGCACTACGCATAGGGCTTTTCTACTGGTTTTCCCCAGAAGGGTGCAAGGGAAATTTTCTAAAGCTCGCTCGATTGCGTTCGCGATCCACCCGCAACCGGATCCAGCGTACGCAAAAGAGTTCGAAGGTATTTGAGCACCTTCATTCGTCGGAGGAATTAGGCTTCAAGAGGCGATAAATAGACTCCACAACCTCAATGGTTAGAGAGGAAGTTGAGACGGATGGAAACTTCTTTACCACTTGAAAACCAGAGAATTTTTACAATTACCATCGGCTAAATCTTCTAACAAATGAGCGTAAGTATCCTGCCCTTTAGTCAAAAATTTTACCTCATAGGCGAGTGCACAAAGCACGGTCAAACCAATGGTCGAGACGGCGCAGGCTAGTTGAAACCCACACTGCAATGCTATCTTGGGACCCTCCTGACGGGGATAGAGGTAAATCTGACGCACGTTGTAAAAGGTGTGCAAAAGAGCAACAGATGCCAAGGCTGCAAGCGTTGCTATGCTACCAACTAAAACAATTGGAATCGAAGCGAGACATCTACTCGCATGATACCCGATGGCAGCTAGCAATGCATTTTGCCTGGGGGGTTTGCTACTTTTTATACACTGGGGTAGACAGTTCACCGTATATCCCATAGCGAGATAGCCGAATTGTAATGGAATGGTGGTATGGGAATACGTAGCCAGCTTTAAGTTGGGATAATCATTAAGCATAGAGTCCTTCTTTGGGTTTCACTGCACCGCTTGTTTCCAACTGGAAATAAGGCCATCGCCAGTACTTATAGATGAGTTATGCGGTGTAAAATGCAGTGCAGTGCAAATGCGCTAAAGATTTGCGGAGGCCATCTCTTGAGAAACGGTGCAATCAGCCAATTGACTCGTTTGCTGAGGTAATTGCCCGGTGCGTTTTACTCGTTCACTTGCATACCCCAGCGCCTCAATATTTTGTCGCAGGGCTATACTGACGATATCCTCATTGTCCCTTAAAACATCGCTTGCAAATTGAAGTGCCAAACCATTTTGTTCCACGGCAGCGCGCACAAAATCGATTTCGCTCCTGAATACACTACTGACCATGGAAAGCGCCAATCCATTTTGCTCTACAGCAATGCGCGCAATGTCCAGATTGCGCTTAAGCGCATCACTGGCATATTGAATCGCCAAACTATTTTGCAACACAGCGGCGAGAACGACTTGGTGATCATTTTTCAGTGCCTCGGTTGCACGCAAAAGGGCCATGCCATCGCTTTTCAGAGTTTCTAACAAGACTTCTCGATCGCGCTCGATGATTG
>CAXTAX010000049.1:0-4291 GCA_964241995.1 uncultured bacterium
GCCCTGCACGGAATCGTATCGGAGAAAGTCGATGTCAATGTGATCGCTGCGGGTGTTGGCGAAGTCTCCGAATCAGATGTCCTCTTGGCAGCCGCTTCTAAGGCGACCGTCATTGGCTTTCACACCCAAATTGAAAGCCACGCTGAGTTGCTTGTGAAGCAGCGCAGCGTCGACGTGCAGATGTTTGATTTGATCTACCACCTCGTAGATGGCGTTTTGGAGCTGATGAAAGGGAGGTTGGATAAAACCCGCCACGAGATCGATGCGGGAACTGCGACGATTCGCGCCGTCTTTCGCTCCTCCAAGCTCGGCAATATTGCCGGGTGCATCGTCAATGACGGAGTCATCCACCGCAATAATCAAATGCGCGTTTCCCGTAAGGGGTCTATTGTGCACCGTGGCGCAATCGCATCGATCAAGCGCGGGCAAGATGACGTGCGCGAAATCACCAAGGGACTGGAGTGCGGTATTCTCTTGGCCAACTTTTCCGATTTCCAAGTGGACGATGAATTGCAAGCCATCGAAATCAAGTATTCGATTCAGGAGCTATAAGTATGCGACGCCGAGTCGAGCGCCTCAATTCTCTGATTAAAGAAGTCCTGTGCGAAGTGATTCGCCACGACATCAAGCACGCCCCTGGCTTTGAACTCACAACGATTAGCCAAGTCGCGCTTTCAAACGACCTTAAACACGCGCGGGTCCTCGTCTCGATCATTGGGACGAGTGCCCTCAAACAAGAGCTCTTGCACTCTCTGCGCAATCAAGCTGGTTATATCGCAGTGCTCGCTTCAAAGAAGATGGTGATGCGGTTTTTTCCCAATTTGACCTTTCACATCGACGATTCGGTGGACAAGATGCACCGCATTGAAAGTTTGCTGAAGCAAGTCCTTCCCGAAAAGCAGGCCGCACAAGCTCCTTAAAAGCCCGGGGGCGCCCGCGCAATCAACTAGAGGGATCCTTCGGTCCCATGACAGCACCGCACATTTCAGATCCTATTGAAGGCGCACTCGTCGTCGATAAACCGGTTGGCAAAACCTCATTTGCCATCGTCAGTCGCGTTCGGCGCATCAGCGGCGTAAAGCGCGTTGGCCATGCAGGCACACTCGATCCCTTTGCCAGTGGGGTTTTGGTCATCCTCGTTGGCAGGACGTATACGCGTTTGAGTGGTCAATTTATGGATCAGACCAAGGAGTACTTTGCTCGGCTTACGCTCGGTCAATCCACTGATACCTACGACAATACGGGGAGCGTGACCGCGACGAGCGAGCGCGTCCCGACGCTTGACGAAATCGTTTTGCACATTCGGCAGATGAGCGGCTCTGTGTACCAGGTGCCTCCAATGTTTAGCGCCAAAAGCGTGGGGGGGCAGCGCCTTTACAAGTTGGCAAGGCGCGGAGAGGTGGTCGAGCGGGCCGCCAACCTCGTGCAGATGCAGATTGAGCTTCTCGACTATCAATATCTCATTATAGATCTCCAGGTGGTGAGTGGGACAGGGGCCTATATGCGCTCTATGGCATACGATCTCGGCCAGCATTTGGCTTGCGAAGCGCACTTGATCGAACTTGTGCGGGAAAAGAGCGGGGGATTTTCGCGAGAGTGTGCATTGCCGGGCGCCAAGCTGTTTGAAGAGCCGCCGCCGGATTTAGCACCATTCATCGTTCGCGAAATGCAGTTGCCGAAATGAAGCTCTAGGCATCGATTTACCCTTACAGCGTCTCTCAGAATTACACCTCGTAAAAGCATTGCATACGTGTGGATCTTTTTATTTATTAGAGAGAGGTTCCTTAGCGGTGTAAGAAAAGGATGACATCGCCATCTTGCACGATGTAGTCACGGCTTTCTGTACGCAATTGCCCGAGTTCTTTCGCCCGCTGCCTACTTCCCGCACTTTTGAAGTGGTCAAAGGCAATGACCTCAGCGCGAATAAACCCCCGCTCCAGATCGGAATGGATTTTGCCCGCTGCTCGTTGCGCCGAAGTCCCTTGTTGAATGGTCCATGCCCTAGTTTCCATCTCACCAGTTGTGAGGAAGGCGATAAGACCGAGCGTGTCAAAAGACGTTTTGATCAGACGTTCGAGCCCCGAAGACTTCAATCCCACAGCTGCGAGCATTTCCGTCCGATCGAGGGGATCCAGCGTAGCGATTTGCGCCTCGAGATCTGCGCAAAGACAAAGGAGCTCCGCGCCTTCCTTTTCGGCGAATATTTTGAGGCGGGCCACCTGGCCGTTGTCTTCAGGCGAGGCGAGGTCGGACTCGGCAATGTTAGCCAGGTAGATCATCGGTTTTGCTGTGAGCAAATTCAGCGATTGAGCGGCGATTCCCTCTTCCTCGTCGAGCGTTACTGTGCGCGCTGGCGCATTTTGGTTTAAATGGTCGCGCAGTTTTTTTAAGCAGCTTTCGCTTGCCACATTTTGCGGTGTAGCTTTGCGTTGTTTGATCACTCGATCGAGAGCGCCTTCGACCACTTGTAAATCGGCAAGGAGTAACTCTGTTTGAATCAATTCGACATCGCGTAGAGCGTCGATATTTTCCGCGATATGGGTGATCTCACCATCTTCGAAGCAGCGCACGACATGGACGAGGGCATCCACTTGGCGAATGTGGCCGAGGAATTGGTTGCCGAGCCCCTCTCCTTGTGAGGCGCCTTGCACGAGACCCGCAATATCCCAAAAGCGCATCGCCGCCGGTACGATTTGGCGGCTTTTGGAGAGCTCCGCCAAAACTTTTAAACGCGCATCGGGAATCTCGACGAGGCCCAAGTTGGGTTCTATGGTACAAAAGGGGTAATTGGAGGCGGGGGCAGATTGGCGCGTCAATGCGTTAAAAAGCGTCGATTTACCGACATTGGGCAGGCCTAAAATTCCGCAGGATAGTGAACTCGTCATTGAAGTAAGGATGAAGTGATTTTCTTTGGCGAGTAGGTCGCCTCGCGACAAAGGGGAGGTTTAAAGCAATGTGGCTAAATAATTTTGTAGAGTAGCAGGTTCTGGAGAAATCGCCACTGCACTACCTTGCAGGGAATTCGCTCATTTGACGCATCGCTAGGGGGATACTATCCTGGGATGGTCGGAGAGGAAGTGGGAACAAGGGGCAAGTTGTGGCCGAAAAAACCGAAAAGCCAACTGCAAAGAAGCTGCGCGATGCGCGCAAAAAGGGGCAGGTGGCCAAATCTCAGGATTTGCCAGCGGCATTGACTTTGATCACTTCGATGTCCCTCACAGTCTCTATGAGTGGGTACATTTACCAGCAATTGTCGAGCTTTTTCCTCTACATCTTCCAAAATTTGACGACGATCGATGTGACGCATGACGCGTATTCCCTAATGCTGCAATGCGCCTACACCATTTTCTTGAGCAGCATCCCTATTGCCGCGGCTGTCGCGTTCGTCGGCGCTATGACAAACTTTTTGATGGTAGGGCCGCTTTTTTCCGTCGAGGTCTTCAAGTTCGACCTCAAGAAGTTCGATCCCATCAACAACCTCAAGCAAAAGTTCAAACTCAAGACTTTGGTCGAGCTCATCAAATCGCTCTTCAAGATCTCAGTGGCGGCCTATATTTGCTATTCTACGGCGAGAGAAGCCATTCCAAATATCATTCGCTGCACAGGAGAGTCCCTAGATGTCTGCATCACCATCATCAGCTACTTTCTTTTGGAGGTGATGACAAAAGTCGGATTGTTCTTTTTAGCCGTGGCGGTTTTCGACTTTATCTATCAGCGCCGCAACTTCGAAAAAGAGATGATGATGGAGAAGTTCGAGATCAAACAGGAGTACAAAAACACAGAAGGGGATCCTGAGATCAAAGGTCGCCGCAGAGAAGTCGCACGCGAAATCGCTTATGGAGGAGGCCCACCCTCTCCGAAAGGGGCAAAGGCGGTGGTTGCCAACCCAACGCACGTCGCCGTGGCGATCGGATACGAAAAGCAATACTTTCCAGCGCCTTTTATCCTTTCTAAGGGGGAAGGCGTCGAAGCTTTGTGGATTATACACGAGGCTCAAGTGCTCGACATTCCCATTGTCTACAACGTGTATTTGGCTCGCAAGCTCAATGCAGATGCGGAGCTCTTTGGATACATCCCAAAAGATACCTACGAACCCGTCGCCGAAATCCTCAGATGGATCGCCGGAATTGAAGAGCAATAAGCGTGTATTGTCCTCATAAAGGGGAAAACTCGACAGTTGCTATTGAGGTTGCACATGCGCGATGTACTTCATGAGTGGCAGCTCACTTTTTCTCAGGCAAAAGAGCTGCAGAAAAAGTTCGCTCCCCTCGTCATCAGCGATCGGCCCTTA
>CAXTAX010000049.1:4301-5525 GCA_964241995.1 uncultured bacterium
CGGCCCTTAACGGCGCTCAAGACGCTTGCGGCTGCAGACGTCTCATTCGATCGGGGCAGCCCCTATATACATGCGGGAGTGGTGGTGCTCGATTGGCCATCACTCAATGTGCTTGAGCGCGCGAGCGCCAGTGAGCGCGCCAGCTTCCCCTACGTTCCGGGCTACCTCTCTTTTCGCGAGCTTCCTCCATTACTTCGGGCCTTTGACCAGGTGCAAACGTCATTTGAAGCTGTCCTATGCGATGGACAGGGCATCGCGCATCCGCGGAGATTGGGACTCGCAAGTCATTTGGGCTTGTGGTTGAACCTTCCCACTATTGGATGTGCAAAGCGCCCCCTGTGGGGTGCATTCACCGCGCCGCTCGATCAACGTGGCGCATTTTCCCCCATCATGGATGGCCCAAATGAAATTGGGTCTGTAGTGCGCACTAAGGCGAGGGTGAAGCCGGTTTTTGTCTCTCCTGGCCACTTATGCGATTTAGCTAGCGCTCGCCGCATCGTCTTGGAGTCGGTGACGAATGCGCGAGTGCCGCACCCCTTGCGTCTCGCACACGAGTTTGTGAACTCTGTACGAAGAGACCATCTCGCTAGAAAAAATGAAGCAGCCAAGGAATTGCCGAGGTTAATGCTTGTGAGAGTGCTACGGAAAAGCTTAAGAGGCTAAAAGAAAGCGACGATCCCTTTTCAATTGGAGCTGAGCCACTTCAAGCGCCCGATGTTTGTTTTCATTTGGTTCGCAAAGATGTTTAAAAAGACGAAGTGCTTGCGAGTTTAGCGAAAACCCCACCAGCTGTTGAACAGCGCGAGGGGAAAGGGTGAGCCGTTCGTCTCGTATTTTGATACTGCCTGCCTGCAATTGGGCGCGCAACACATCGGAAAAAGGCTGAAAGCGGCTCAAAAGCGCCTTTAAACGCTCAAATTGCGCGATGAGTTGCTGATGAGCAATGTCCTTCGCTGCGAGCTTCGCCTCTAAATCGGCCACTTTGGCTTTTGTCGCCTCAGTTTGCCGTCGCTCTTCTCGGGCGTTTGTTTGCGCTGCAGCTTCTGTGCGGCGCGCGTTTTCAGCGTGGTAGTTTTCATAAGCTAAGACGATGACATAAGTGAAGAGCCACTGGATGAGCCGTTGAACTTTTTGATCTTGAAGAAATTGGTCATGAGCATTTCTACACATTTGCCAAGCCCTATTCAAGCAGAGGACAACTGCAAGGGGGACTAAGAGCTGTAT
>CAXTAX010000050.1:0-5501 GCA_964241995.1 uncultured bacterium
GGTATGGGATGACAGCGCCCAATGGCGAGCGCGAGCTCAGTGAAGCTCTGGCATTACTTGTAAATCAGGGTTTGTCTTTTGACAAGTCAAGAGCGCTTGGTGCGGTGCGTCTTGATGCTTCACGCGATGCGCGCGTATTACCGCCAAAGAGATAATCCATCGCTTCGATTGCGGTGTGCACCTCGAGTAGGCGGAGCGCACTTGTCGAGTCGCGCCCTTTACCCACACTCGCGGGCAGGATACAGCGTTGAAAGTGCATCAATGCGCCCTCCTTTAATCTCGCTGGAAGCTGGCGGACGGCGCGCACCTCGCCGGTCAAACCCACTTCGCCAATGGTCAGCGTTTGGGCATCGATGGGGATTTTACGCCATGAGGAGGCAATCGCGCTGAGCACGGCCAAGTCCGCAGCGGGATCTGAGATTCTGAGCCCGCCAGCTACCGCAACAAAAATATCGCATTGATGAAGCGGGTAGCGCAAATGGCGCTCGGCGACGGCGATCAATAGCGCTAGTCGATTGGGATCCAGCCCGGTGCAGCGCCTCGTCGGAGTGGAAAAATGGGTTTTTGTCACCAAAGCTTGAATTTCGACCAGCATGGCTCGAGATCCCTCAATGACGGGTAAGGCGACACTTCCCGGTTGTTGCTCAGCTCGATTTTGCATGAAAATTTGCGAGGGGCCTTCGGCTTCGACGAGTCCTTTCGAGGTCATGTGAAACAAGGCGATTTCATCGGAGGGTCCAAATCGATTTTTAATAACGCGCACGATTCGGTAGTGAAGGTTCCGATCGCCTTCAAAGTACAAAACGGAGTCAACCATGTGTTCCAAGAGCTTGGGACCGGCAATTTCTCCCGATTTGGTGACGTGACCGATGAGAAAGATCGCTGTGCGCGATCTCTTAGCAATATGCAGGAGCTCGGCGGTGGTTTCACGCAGCTGCACCGCAGAACCAGGAGATGAGGGCAAGTCTTGCCGATAGAGCACCTGAATAGAATCGATGACGACGATGTCGGGCACGAGCTTATCGATGCACTCTTTAATCACCCCAACTTCTGTTTCACACAGCAAAAAGAGCTTTTCCGCACTCGCCCCTAATCGTCGAGCCCTCATGGCGATTTGCGGCGCGGATTCCTCGCCCGACACATAGAGAATTTGGCTACCTCCAGTGGCAAGGCTTTGGCAAATTTGCAGCATTAGGGTGGATTTGCCCACTCCCGGATCGCCTCCAATGAGGATGAGGGATCCCGGTGTGATCCCCCCTCCCAGCAAACGGTCGAACTCCCGATTTTGCGTAGAGAGTTTTGCGATTGGACGCGTCGAAATTTCTGCAAGGGAGATGGGAGAGGCAAGACCTGATCTGGAGCGAACAGAGTGCAACGCTTTGAGCTCTTGCGTCCTTTTGTCGAGGCAATTCCACTGTTTGCACTGTGGGCACGAGCCCGCCCACTTCAGCTGGGTATGGCTGCAGTGCTGGCAAGCCCACAAGATCTCCGGTTTAGACATCGATGCATATGGGGTTAATGGGGCTTTCCCTCAAATTGCTCGAGCGCTGTTTGGGCTGCGCGCTCTTCGGCCTGTTTTTTTGACCGACCTTCGCCGGTGCCCAATACCCTGCCGCCAATCGATACACTGACGGAGAATACCAAGCGATGGTTGGGGCCTTCCATGGAGAGTAAGGTGTAATCGGGAAGTTGCTGGTACTGGCGTTGGCTGAGAGCTTGTAGCTTTGATTTTGAGCTCGTGGCTCGAAATTCCCATGCTGTTCCCTCGATTTTCCCAAGGCAGTTTCTCGCGATAAAGTTTTTAGCCGCCAAATACCCCCCATCGATAAAGATGGCCCCGATAATGGCTTCGAAAAGATCGGCGAGCAGCGCGCTGTGCGCTTCGACATGCTCTCCGCGCCCCACGCGCATATAGTTCCCGATACCTAGGGTTTTTGCGCATCTAAAGCAGGCGCTTCGATCGACGAGTTGAGCGCGCAATCGCGTCATTTGCCCTTCGTCGAACTCGGGGTAGGCCAAAAATAGATGCTCTGCCACAACTGCACCCAAGAGCGCATCTCCCAAAAACTCCAATCTTTGATTTGAGGTCTCTTCGATGCGGCTTTCATTGACGAGCGAAGCATGGGTAAATGCCATCTTGATCCAATCGCGCTGACAAAATTGATAGCCGAGCTTTTGTTCGATGAGGGGGATTTTTTCCTTCCAGGAATCACCACTTTCCATAACACTGATCGAATTCTCATGTGCGTTTCGTTTGCACCGCTAACTATATCCCCAACCCGAGTTTTTCATGGCGAGGTCGGTCGCCCTCACAGCTGAGCATCGTCAGGCTTTCTTTAGCGCTGGCCATCTGCACTTAGAGGGGATCGTGAGCCTCGAGCAATGCGGACCTTTGTACACCGAGCTCTTTCGCGCTTGGCGAAATCGCTGTCATCAAAGTGGGCCCCATGCAACTTTTGGCCCCACTTGGGCAGGCCGAGACCTCTGGCGCTCATGCCCCGCTTTCCAGCGAGCCATTCGATTTGCTCCACTCGGCGAACTGCTGGCGCAAATGTGGACGCGCACCCCACTTCGCGTGCTCTATGATCAGCTGCTCACGCCCGTCGCAAATTCACTGATTCGCTTTCCCTATCGGGAGTTTACCCTAGAGGGCGCGAGTTGTTTTTCACATGTGGCAGGTGGTGTGGTGCTCTGTTTGGGCTTTGATGCGCAGTCTTCCACTCGCTTGGCAATCACTGTACCTCAGCGATTAACTGTGAATACCCCCCGAAGGGAATACATCCAATTTAGATCGGGTAGTGGGGTATTTATCGAACACGATACCCAGGTGGACATCGAGGGTGAGCAGCTGCAGCGAGGCGAGGATCCTGGGCAAATTTTGATCTTCATCGCTGCGGGAACACTCAATGCTCGTTATCGAGAAAATGACACCGACCCCGGTCGAGGTACGCTGTTTAACATGGGATATACAATTGGAGATGCGCTTCGCGAAGATACGCACCCCTCATTGCATTCCCACACGTGATAGAACCCAACAGTTTGAGTACTCAGAGCACTTGGGGCATGGCGCCCCAAGTGAGTACAGGTGTTTACTTGGAGTGAAGCAACACTTGAGGTGCTAGGCTGCAGACTTGCTCGAGCTCCAATGGGGCAGTGATTTTTGATGCAATGTGTCCAAAGCTTTTTTCCAATGCCGCTCCGCGTTGATCTTCGAGCTTTCTTAGATTGAGGAGAAGCTTGGATAGCGTCTTGTGTTTGTTCTTCAGAGATTGTTCGGCAAAACCCTTGAATTTCCCACTTTTTAACTGCAAAGTAATGCGCGCCTTGATGTCTTTGAGCAGGGTCACCAAGTTTTTAAGGGTACGCTCTACTGGCTTGAGTCTTCCCAAGAAGTGCGCCGTAGTCACAACGGATGCGACTCGATCGATCTTTTCTTGTAGACTGAGCAAATCGGTCTTTGTGGCAATGCCCAGCTCTTTGAGGAGAGCTTTTTCACTCTTATTGGACTTCTTGAGCATTCCACTTAGGCGCTCAAGAGCGGGAGGGCTGACCCTGTCCATGCGATCGAGCCGCGGGTGCATTTCGATCAAAATGGGCAGCGTTAGTGCCGAGGCTTCTTTTTTGGGGGTTTTTTTCAAGACTACCTTCCCATTTTTATCGACTAGCTGAGTGATCGGCTTGTTCGTGGTCGGGCAGGTTGTGTACTTTTGCAACCAAGCCGTAATAGCCTTTTTGTCATAAGCGACTTTTTTGACTTTAGCGCCGACTTTGAACGACGATACGACGCAGCTTTTCTCCTCAATAGGAGTGCGTGTGATCGGACATGCATCGCAACCAGCGCTACGCTTTGGTCCGCTCGCTTTGGAACTCTTTAGAGCTGGACGACTAGTGACAACCATGGTGGACCCCGCAAAATGAGATTGATTGAGTTTGTCTCATAATAAAAATTTTTTATTTCTCAGCAAGTAATTATCTATATTTTTTTCATATGCCAGATTATGGGGCACTTCAAGCCCGGTAAATCGCCGCTTACGCGGGGTCACTTCGGGCCAAAATTTTCGTCCAAAGTTGTAAACGTTACCTATACAGCAGGACCAAAGCCTCTTACGCACCAGTCAACTTAAGCCTTTGCAACAGAAAAACCCGAGTCAGTAATGCCATTGTACACCAGCGACCTTTTTCGTTTAGAGGTCAGCAGGACAAATCACTAACGCCTATGTGGCGCAACATCGCTTGTGCTAGGAGTATTGGTCGAACCGGCGATTAGGGGCCAAATTGTCGGCCCTTCCAACACTCCAATGGCCGTCGCGCAGCCCCTCGTTTCACAACATGCATTTCAAGCGCAATGAAATTGCCTATCTGCTGAGCCCAAAAATCCAAACCGTTGTCTCTTGCGTTTTGAAACTTCTCCAAGGCAGATTTCATTGCCCGTTTTGCGCAATGCTATTTTGGGGTAGGAATGTTCTTCTGGCTCCAGAAAGCACGATCGAGTTCCCCATAGATCACTGCATTATTTTAAAAGCATTCGGTTGGGTTACACTACCCCGTAGTCTTGGGGAGTTAGCATGGGCATAGCTATTCAAAAAAAACTTTAAAAACTTCAAGGGATATGTCGTAAACCTTTTCGTAAATTACTGGTCCAATAATTTTTTTCGAAATTGCGCTCACTTTTTTTTCCAGATCGCGCTCGTGATGATTTTCACCGAGTTCTTTGATCAATCGCGCTACTAATGAGACTTTTTCGTCGTAATCGCGTTGGACTAAAGGTGCAGCAACATCGTTTTTTTGGCAGGTATGCAGGTGCTCCCCATATGTTTTCAGAAACTCGACAACAAACATCAAAGAGTTTTCGTTGCCCCTTTTACGACTTAGATCCTCTACTTTTGCCACCATGGTCACTACCGTGATCCGAATGATCATGCTGCGAAGAGCATCCATATCGCTGCTGGATCTGATCCCCAGATTCTGAAGGCATTTGATTTTTTTCTCCGATAAACTGTCGAGTGCAATGTTGTAGCGCTTCAGCGCATTGCATTGCGCCGTTTCTACTTGCTCAAAAACATTGAACACCGAGAGCATATAGGGGAACGTTAAGAGGCGCGCTTCATTTTCCGGTGGTGCCTGCCAAAGTTCTTGTACGGTTTGCGGGGTAAGCTCTTCCAAAGCGCGTAAATTTCTTGAACTAATGTTACTTCTCATAAGTTACTTCCATGGGTTTGATTGTTTACAGTTTTACCACATTGCTGCGCCAAAACGCCACAGAATATTGGCTTCAAAGGTCGAGGCGCCGATGCTGGGTCATTTGGGAGGGCAAATCGGAACCTAGAGCCCGCTTAAGCGACTACGTAGGCCCCTTTTGCCTCATGGCTGCCCGCTTGTGAAAAATGCCGATATTTCCTATCTTGATCGCAAGCGCAATCATTCCTTTTTACAGGGCAAATGATTAGCGCTTGGCATCATCCATCAGAGATATGCCGGCTGTCTGACAGTGGGAAGAGAAT
>CAXTAX010000051.1:0-5405 GCA_964241995.1 uncultured bacterium
TTATAGACCTTAGCCATATCATGCAGCTAGGTCCAAACCCCCATACTCGCCATATTAGGGGGGTGGATCCAAGGGGGCTGCATTTCTGATATTTGTTCTTTTTTGCTCGAGCGCGCCCTGTAGCCTTATCAGTTCCCCTTCGGCTTTTTCGGTTTCGGTAGCACGACGTTCACGCATCGCAAGCTCGGGATCAAACAAGTATGCCCGCAAAGCGGTTAGTAGTCATCTAAGACCCTTTTTGCAAAAGCGCGTAGTGTTTTGCTCTTACTTCGCATAGTCAATTCATTGGAATTGCTTTGCACCAAAATACTTTCCAACGCCTTACTGAAACGCTCGATAAATGCTTCGGGAACGGTGATGGTCGCTTGGCTAGATGATTTTTGAAAAACGGCTTGAATTTCTCCACAAATTTTAGGCGAAAACTTTTCCCAGAAGGCATTGGCTATCAATTTCGTAGCCATACTGAATGACTTTGTAAATGGGTAAGGACGGGAATGCGGGCTGACACAATACTTCCATATTTTGCTATAACGAATTGGTGCAGTGGCAATCCCTAAAGAAGCTCGCAAGGCTCGATTTGAGTATCTCTGGAAGTTTGACGGGTTCCTTTGCTACGCGCTCCATGGGCGCATCGCGACGATTAGAGATGGGCGCCAATTTCATCGCTCATCTCGATGACTTTTGACATCTGTTAAAATTGACGATGCTGGGCATCGACGAGTGCTAACCCGTGGGGAATGGGCATTTGGCTTCCCTATGGACGCTAACAAGCCTCGTCCATTTGAATGCCTCTTACCTCCAAGAAATTTCCAACGATAGTCTCACCAGTTTACGTGCGTTATCTTCGCTCAGGATCCTCGATCTCACCTCTTGCAATCAAATTACAAATGAAGAGTGTCAGCAGCTGCAAGGTGATTGCCAAGATCTCGAAATTTTGCGTTGAACTACAGCGCCATGTGCGGAAGCAGCGCACCTTTCACATGCATCAAAGACCTCCGTGCGAGTTGATCCATTTGCTGAAAGCTCATCTGCTAAGCGGTTGTAAGACTTAACACAGGCTGGCCAGATATGATGGGCGCAATTTCTAATATGTTCTTTGGCATGACAAGACAGACTCCTACGTTGAAGTATACTTGCCGTAGCGTCTGCGGCAAAGGGAAAACGTCCTAGTGCACGGGCATTTGAAGCAACGCCTCGAGATGGATCTAAACCTCATTAGCAGAAGGCAGTGATACCTCTTTGTAGGTGCACATGGAAAAAGCATCCGCTCAGTTCGATGTTTGAATTTTAGGAAAAGCGGTTCCGTTTTTAGCGGATGGTCTGTACACTAAGACATTATAAGCAGCGATACACAAGAATCTGATTTTTAAAAAAAATTGCCTTTTTTTCGTATTTGCTAAAATTTATAAAGATTATCAACTGCAGTATTTACCTTGCATAATGTAATCGCAAAAAATCCACCCAAAAGACAGTGTCTTATGATTTCTTCAATTCGCAACTTGAATGTCTCAGCAAACCCGTCAAATATTGATATTCACACTCGATCGGTCAATTACAGTACTTTGAGTGGAACCAAGAAATGTTTATCCTTTTCTCCCGTATCAAAATCTCAAATGGCATCTAGAATTTTTCCCAAATTCTGCGCCGCACCAGATGCATCAAAAGCTGAAGGGAACGCTGATGAGGCTCCAAAAAAAATCACAAAATATGTAGATCAAGAATCATTTGATAGAGAAATAGCAAATTTAAAGACATTTAAAACACAAGAGCAGATCAAGGAGCTTTCAGCTAGTTTGGCCTCGCCATTGACGATTATTTTGAGTATTTTTGGATTGTTTTATGTGCAATTGTCTCAACTTTCTTCTATTTCAGATAAAATAAGCGTTTTAGTTGATAAGCTAAGCAAGGAAACACTCGATAGAAGTTTAAGCGATAGAATTATAATTGAAAAAACAAATAATATAGAGGGGCGTTTAGATGGTGTTGATAAACGTTTAAACGGTATCGATGGACGTCTAGATGGTGTTGATAAACGTTTAAACGGTATCGATGGACGTCTAGATGGTATTGATGGACGTTTAAATGGTATCGATGGACGTATAAAGTCAAAGCTCATTTTGGGTAAAACGCCCCTCACTATCTCCAATTTTCCAAACCACTTCATCAACAGATAAAGAACATGTGGTTGATTTCTTTCTTTCGATTTATTCAGCAACCAAGATAGTACAAGATCTAATGCTGAGTCTTTTAGAGTTTTTGAAGTTATTGTAGATTTAGCCGGTAGACAATTAGCCCTGAATTCACTTTCTGTGCATCTGGAGATTTATAATTTTTCGAGGAGAGTGAGCGTCCTTATGTCACTGAATTTTTTACACTACGGCAATGGAGCTTGATGTACGCTTACGATATGTCGTACAATTTTTTACCGTGATTTGATCGGCGCGCCTTTGCCGGCGTATAGAGTCCGACATCAGAAGCCAGTGCTACTTATCATTTTTTTTTAGTGTATTGGGCTTATGTGCTGCGCGCTTGCCAGTGCTATCGGAGGCAACTTCGTACTGCGGTGATTCGGACGAGGCGCGCACTTTGTGGTTGGAAATTTTTTTATCGCGGGTGATTTTACCCTTGACTTCGCCTTGGGTCTTGCCACCAATGCGGCTCCACTCGACGTGATCTCCAGGCTTAAACTCTTTTTTTTCCTTACTCATACGTTTCTCCTAAAATTTCGGGCTATTGCTGTGTCGCATCAATGTTTAGCTGGTGGTTGTCGCAGTAGAAGATGATGCAGTGCACGTAACAAGATGACCATTGGTAAAAGAACTAGTCTGTCCAGCGCCTCCTTTAACGCTTTTGATGCCTTCCTTGACTTGGCCTTGCAACACCATTAACGGATCACCAATTTTGAGCCGCTACACAGCATATGTGTAAGTTCCTATGTTAACAGCGAGATAGATGTTTTGCTACCGATCCATACCCGTGCGTTGCAGGCCGCGAATATTTTGTGATTTTCGATAGAGAGTCACTGTCCAAAAGAATGCAGTCATCATCGAGAAAAAAGAGAACATCCGCAGGTGCCATGCCGGATCTGCCATCGACGATTTTATTGGGAAACGAGCATTTTGCCACGGTTGCCCGAATGAATTTTCGATCCTTGAAGTCCCTACAGTTGTTGGCAACAATCAATTCGAGCTTTCTTGATCACATATAATAATAAGAATTTATTAGATAATCTTTAATTCGGAAATGTCGCTTTGATGAAGTTGTGGGCGCTAAGGCACCCCAATTGAACCCTCAAGCAAAGGGAAAGCAATTGTCAAACCTAGTATTTTGCGGTTATATATGAACAGCTAGCAATTCTGGATTTCCTCTTTCAAAGAAAGCTCAAATTGCCCAAAAACATTTAGCACTTTCCAAAGACTCACAGCAAATCGCAGTGCTTAGTGAAGTTCTCGCAGCATGCAAATGCTCAAACACTTTTGAATGTGGAGGAGACAAATGGAGAGATGCTCTCCTTGCAGCCATTGAGAACAATCCACCCTTAGTAAATGCTGCGGGCCGCGCTGAGCTGGTGCAGCTCAGGCGTTGATTCCAGCAATCGGGTGTTTGGGCAAGGAGGGAGCTCGCAGCTCGCAATCCCAGCAGTCACTAAGATGCAATTGGAGGACCTCGAGATCTCCAGCTCGCGATCTCAGCTGGACAACGCCCATCAGTTCGTCCACGGTGGCTGCCGCCTTCAGACTGTGTGGCCTTTGCCGGCGGTGCCCCTCAGGTGCGACCTGGCCCCTGCGCTGATCCCGGGAATCGATGTCTCTAATGAGCTCTTCGAATTTCGCTTGGAAGTGCGAATCATCGCCAACCATCGGCAACCATGCTCGCGCAAAGCAGACTTGCTGGGGGTCTAGTGCCCAGATGAGGCACCCTTTAGCCTTGGCCGCCGAGGTGGGCGCCAAGATCTTTAATGCGTAGATCTGTAGGGTGCGCCCACTGGTGGCCTGATGTGTCAGCGTAGATCCCCGTCGGTAGTAGAGGTCGGCTAAGGGCAGTTGTCCGAATGGAGAGTTAAAGTGCGAAAAATCCCAGTCAGAGCTAATGGAAAGCTCGGTCGCCGGATCGATCTGGCCGTCGAGGGGTTTCCAGGCCTCTAACAGGGCCGCATCGTATTGCAATGAGCTCATGGCGAAATCGACGCTGTGTTTAGATGATAGCGAAGCGTCCAATGCCCAATCGGTAGCGGCGAAGGGAGCGGTGCCGCACGACGCCGAATCTCGCGAGGGCGTCTTCAATGCAGTCCACATCTCTGAAGCGGGGGCCGAAAGGGAAAGGGGGCGACTCAATCGCAAGATCACCCCTTGTCGGACTGCAAACTCCGCAGCGAAAGTCTGTTCGCGATCGCGCACTTCAGTGCTCACCTTCTCGCTGAGCGCGGCACGTTGAGCCGTAAGAGCTATTCGGCATTGATGCATGAATTTGTCGCCAATGCGCATGTATTGTCTCAATCTGGCAACGCTGGCGATTGCCAAATGCGCAGCGTTGACGTGACCGGGAATCGAATGGGCCAAATTGGGGTAAAGTTGCATTAGCCCGAATGGCCGGAAAGCATCGAGAAGTTGCTCGCGCGCACGCGCATTGACTTGGGGAATTTCGCTTGCTAAAAACGCAATTCTCAGAGCATCGAAGTTGATCCAAATCTGGGATCCCGCCCCAAGCATGGCGATCTGAGCGTAAAGTTCCTCGTGATAGCCGCGATGGGCCATGGCCGGGTCGCGAAAGAAGAGTTCCGTAAACCGCTCCAGAGCACGGTGCACTGCCGTTTCAGTCGATGCGAGCGCTGCGACTTGCTCGCTACTGAGTTTGAGTTCGCGATCCTCTAAAAGCTGACTCAGGTATTTTCGGCGCAATTCCATGTGCCTTTGAATTTCATCGCGGAAGCTAATGGCCAGGGGATTGGCCCCAAAGAGCATTAAGCCCGCAACCTGCATATCGATATTGGTCTCTTTGGGAAGTGCCTGCCAGAACTGAAGGCAGTGGCGGTGGATCGATTCGAGGGCAGTTGCCCAATTGTCACGCCAACTTAAAAATGCCAGGCCGCGGCAGCAAGCGATAAATTTGTCGCTCTCTTGGAGATCATCTGGTAAGAGCTCGTCGAGAAAGTGCTGAATGCCCTCTGTGGCATGGCGATCGGAGAGTTTGCAGGCCGTGCGTTGAACCTGCACAGCTTTAGACCACCGATCGCCAAAGTTTAAGCGGGCGATGAGTTTTTCGATGGTGGAATTGCTTTTGAGACAGGTAGCGGCGCGGACATCGCGAAACGCCGCGAGGGACTTGACCTGCGCGCGCAATTCGCGAGCTGGATAATAGCGCTGGAAAAATTGCTCCCATTGGGAATTGGCAGGGCAGGGGAGGGG
>CAXTAX010000052.1:0-5395 GCA_964241995.1 uncultured bacterium
TTCCAAATCGCTCGTCGACAAACCCAAGATATTGCCAATGCGGCTTGGCATCGTGTTGAAAAACCAGATGTGCACAACGAGAACCGCCAAATCGATGTGCGCCATGCGCTCGCGCCGCACCTTTGACAGAGTCACCTCGACGCCGCAGCGATCACATACGATGCCCTTGTTTTTGATCTTTTTGTACTTGCCGCAACCACACTCCCAATCCCGGGTCGGTCCGAAGGGCTTTTCACAGAAAAGCCCCCCCTTTTCGGGTCGTGAGGTGCGGTAGTTGATCGTTTCAGATTTCTTTGCCTCTCCACGGGACCACTTATTGCGGATCACATCGCGCGAAGCAATTTGAATCGACAGAATATCAAATTCACTCTCGAGGTTTTCTTGAGTCTCTGGGGGCAAATCGCGCATGTATGAGATCTCCAATTAAGGGGCAAAGGGTGGTGGGTGAACGGCTTAGACGACTTTTTCCAGTCGCACGTCGAGTCCTAAACCCTGCATTTCTTTGATTAAAACGTTGAAAGATTCGGGAATTCCGGCTTTGAGCAGATTTTCCCCTTTGACGATCGATTCGTAGATGCGCGTCCTGCCAGCGGCATCGTCTGATTTGACGGTCAACATTTCCTGCAAAAGGTACGCGGCGCCGTAAGCTTCGAGTGCCCACACCTCCATCTCACCAAAGCGCTGTCCCCCCATTTGCGCTTTACCGCCAAGGGGTTGCTGCGTGACGAGGGAGTAGGGACCGATGGCGCGGGCGTGAATTTTATCGGCCACCAAGTGGCTCAACTTCAGCATGTAGATGTACCCGACGACGACGCGATTGTCGAATCTCTCTCCAGTTTGGCCGTCGTATAACCAGCTTTTTCCATCATTTGGCAACTCCGATTCGGCCAACATATCCCAAATTTTGTTCTCGGGAAAACCCTCAAAAACGGGGGTTTTGACGTGAATGCCCGCCATCTTGGCAGCATAGCCCAAATGCGTTTCCAAGAGCTGACCGATGTTCATGCGGGAGGGCACGCCGAGCGGATTCAAAATGATATCGACGGGTCGTCCATCTGGCAAAAAGGGCATGTCGGATTCAGGCACGATACACGCCACGACTCCCTTATTGCCATGGCGTCCCGCCATTTTGTCGCCAACTTGCAAGACGCGCTTCGAAGCGACGTACACTTTGACCTGCCGAATGATGCCCGCGTCGAGCTCTGTATCCCCTTTTTTGAGGAACTCGGTATCCGTTGCGCGCTGGCTTTCCAGCAGCTTGAGGTCTCGATGATGTTCGGCTACGATCGCTTTGAGGGTGTGGTAAATCTGGTTGTTGGGGACGATCAAATCCTCTACCAACTGCCCCTCGATCAGTTCGACACTCTCCTGAGTAAAGACCTCCCCCTCTTGCACGAGGATGTCCGCAGTTTTGCGTTGGACGATGGCGCCAGGCGCTTTCTCGTGGAGCAATAACGCCCCCAATTTGTCGCGCAGCTGTTGTTTGAGCTGAGCAAACTTCAAGCGATACTCCTTGTGCACGTCTTTGAGGCGCGTCGCCTCCTCGACCATGTCCTCATCGGTCTTAGAGAGACGATCGCGGCGGCTGAAGACGCGCACATCCATGACAACTCCCTCAGTACCTGGAGGTACAATCAGGGAGGCATCCTTGACGTCTGCGGCCTTCTCGCCAAAAATCGCGCGCAGCAAACGCTCTTCAGGTGCGAGCTCAGTTTCTAGCTTGGGGGTGATCTTACCGACGAGGATATCCCCAGATTTGACCTCTGCACCGATTTTTACGATGCCATCTTCCCCTAAGTTCGCGAGTAATTCTTCAGAGATGTTGGGAATATCGCGGGTGATTTCCTCTTTGCCCAATTTCGTATCGCGAGCGGTGAGCTCAAATTCCTGAATATAGATCGAGGTGAAGGTGTTTTCTTTGAGCAAGCGCTCGCTGATGATGATGGCGTCTTCAAAGTTGTATCCCTTCCACGCCATGAACGCCACGAGGACATTTTTTCCAAGGGCGATTTCCCCCTTGTCGGTTGCAGATCCATCGGCAATCACATCCCCCGCAGTGATGCGGTCACCCACATTGCACAGGGGTTGTTGGTTGATGCATGTTCCCGAATTCGAACGCATGAATTTCTTTAAAGTGTACTCATGTTGCGCCAGCGGATTGTCATCAGGTGCGATGCGAATGCGATACCCGTCCACATAATCGATCATGCCCGTCTCCTCGGCAATGATGACAGCGCCCGAATCTCTAGCAGCCCGCGCTTCTAAGCCGGTCCCCACGATAGGAGCGTGCGCCCGAAGCAGCGGTACAGCTTGGCGCTGCATGTTCGACCCCATCAGCGCGCGGTTGGCATCATCGTGTTCCAAAAAGGGAATGAGGCCCGTCACAATAGAAACGAGCTGTATTGGGGAAACGTCCATGTGGGTGACGCGGTCAGCAGCAATCTCTAACGACTCTCCCCCACTTCTCGCCCAACAAATCTCCTCAGAAAACATGTTGTACGCATCCAAAGGTGCAGATGCTTGGGCGATGACAAATTTCTCCTCCTCATCGGCGGTCATGTACTCGATTTCCGATGAGACAACCCCATCGCGCACGACGCGGTAAGGAGTTTCAATGAATCCAAATTCATTGATCTTGGCATAGGAGGGTAGGGAGGTGATCAACCCGATATTCGGGCCCTCTGGGGTCTCGATGGGGCAAATGCGGCCGTAATGACTAGAGTGCACATCGCGCACCTCGAAACCAGCGCGATCTCGATTGAGTCCGCCCGGTCCAAGCGACGAAAGGCGCCTTTTATGGGTCAGCTCGGCGATCGGATTGGCCTGATCCATAAATTGAGAGAGTTGAGAACGCCCAAAAAAGTCCTTGAGCACTCCAGAGAGCCCTTTAGCGGATATGATCTTGCTCGGGGTCATGGTGTCGGTGGAGAAATCGAAGAGATTCATGCGCTCTTTGATGATTTTCTCCATGCGCGCAAGGCCGATGCGGCACTGATTTTGAATCAGTTCTCCCACAGAGCGTACACGCCTATTGCCCAAGTGGTCGATATCGTCGACCGCAACGCCGGGCTGATTTGAACGTAGACGAATGAGGTATTTGATCGCCCCGATCACATCCTCTTTAGTCAGAGTAACGCTCTCTAAGCTCTCATCGCTCATCTGCCTGCCGAGCTTGCGATTGATCTTGTACCGCCCCACTCTTCCCAGATTGTAGCGCCTTGCATCGAAGAAAAGGCGCATGATCGCCGAGCGGGCATTAGAAAGTGTCGCGGGCTCCCCTGGCCTTAATTTGCGATAAAAATCCTTGAGTGCCGATTCGTAGGAATCGGTGGGGTCTTTCGCCAGCATCTTGATGATCGGGCTATTTTCCCCAGCATCTTCGGCAATTTTCACCTCGGTGATGCCGGCATCCAGCATGCGCTTGAGCATCGCCGTCGTCAATTTTTCTCCAGCCCTGCCGAGTATCGCGGGAGTTTGCACGTCCTGAATTTGGTCGGCGAGAATAAACCCTACAAGCCCTGCCAAATCCTGGTCATTTTTCAAAGTGACTGTGCGTGTGACGAAAAATTCTTCAATGATATCTGTGTCGGACGAGTAACCCAAAGTGCGGATGAACGCTGTCGCCAACACTTTACGCCGCCTTTTTTTGCGGTCGATGTACACATAAATGTGGTCGTTAGAGTCAAAACTAGCCTCGAGCCAACTTCCACGATAGGGAATGATGCGGAAGGAGTAGAGCGTACTTCCTTTGGAGTGGCGCTCTGATTCAAAGGAGATCCCCGGACTGCGATGCAGCTGCGAAACGATGACCCTTTCGGCTCCATTGATGATGAACGTCCCTTTTTCGGTCATTACGGGGATGGTACCCATGTAGACCTCTTCCTCTTTAATCCCCGTTTCATCAGTAAGGCGAAACTTCACCTTCAAAACTACGTTGTAGGTAATGCCTCGCTTAATGCATTCTTCTGGGGCATACTTGGGGACACCAAGGCTGTAGGAGACAAATTCCACACTGACTTTTTCATCGAAAGAGCCAATGGGGAAGACTTCGTTGAAGACCTCTTGCAACCCGATATTTTCCCTCTCAGAGGGCAGGCGATTGACCTGAAGAAATTGCACATAGGATTTAACCTGAACCTCAATGAGGTTTGGCAATTCAATGATCTCTTTTCGATCGGAAAATCCAACGCGCTCTGGTGCTCGTTTCAACATACTCGAAATACTTCCCCAATGAATTTGCGCGCTCTGTGCGCGAAGTGGCACTTCATCTGCAATGACGACTAGTCATCGCAGCTAGTTACCAGACCAAGCCCAGCGAGTCCCAATGCTCGTACAGCGAAAGGGGCTGGGATTGTGTGCGATGATTATAGACCTTTGATAGCGACTTCAGAGCCGGCATCTTTGATCTTTTGAGCCATTTGATCGGCTTCCGCTTTCCCAGCGCGTTCCTTCACGACTTTGGGCGCACCTTCAACCAATTCCTTAGCCTCTTTCAAACCAAGGCCCGTCAATTCGCGAACCACTTTAATCGCCGAGATCTTCTTGTCGGCGGGTACCGAGGTTAAAGTCACTTCGAATTCGGTCGATTCTGCAGCGGGAGCGGCTGCTGCTTGAGGTGCAGCCATAGCTGCGACTGGCGCGGCAGCGGACACACCCCATTTTTCCTCAAGCGAGGTTTTCAATTCTGCCATTTCCATGACGCTCAAATTGCTCAGAGCGTCGATTAGCGCGGTCTTATCCACGTTGTACCTCATTAATCAGTGCGATGTTTTTTTGGGTGAAGGGTTCCCAGTCGGGAAATTCACCAGTGTCTCTTAAATGCTCACGCTTCATTCGGTATCGCGTTTGACCATCTGATCCAAGCATTGCGGGACAGCTCCCAATAGGGAGTTGAAGACCCCAACTGTCTGGGTTGCGGGGGCCATAAAGAGTGCGAGCACTTGCGCGCGCATTTGAGAAAGACTCGGCAACTTCGAGAGCATTTCCGTTTCGGCAGCGGCGAGGAACTTGCCCTCGAACCGACTGCCGAGAAATTGCAGGGCAAGCGCGTTGGACTTTGCGAATTCAAAAGCTTGCTTAATGACGTCTAAGGGGTCTTCAATGGCGAAAATCACGCCGATGTGGCCAGTAAGTGATTGCCGCGTGATTGATGCACCGGTTTCCTCAAGGGCCTTTAAAAATAGCCGCTTACGCACTACTTCGAATTCAGCACCCGAATGGCGAATAGCCTTTCGAAATTGCACTACCGATTGAGCTTTCATTCCCTGGTAGTTGGCAATAAAAAAAGAGGGGTGTCGCGCGCACCTTTTGAGTAAGGCGCGCATTAGAAGTGTTTTTTCAGTTCGCATATCTCAATTCGTGGCAAATTCGCGCAGATCAGCGCGCAATCCAGGTC
>CAXTAX010000053.1:0-5382 GCA_964241995.1 uncultured bacterium
GAGGTGGAGGCTGTGCAGTTGCCCAGCCTGAGGCGCGGCGCGGCAGGCAATGCATAAAAGCGCTGCCAGCGCTTGCGTTGCGCTGATGTGCGCAGACTGCGCGATCTGATGACGCAGTTTTCTCATGACACATCCCTAGCAGTGACGACCAAGTCCATGTGGCAGCGATCATCTAGGTGGGAACTCGGTTCTATTTCCAACGCCTCAAGTGCAAAACGCCCCATCGCGAAAGGGGCATGCAAAACCTGCAGCATGCGTAAAATCTGTGCAAAGCTCAGATCCCGTCCACCGGTGAGACGATAGCGCAGCGGTAAAACCCCATCGCCTGAAATCTTTTCCCATGCTGCCCCGCTCGCTGCGAGTTCAGGAGCCAATTCGGGAGTCAAATTAGGCGGGCCAGCGCCTGTTGTAAAAGGCGCCCCAACGAAGGCGCTTTGGTATGCGAAGCAATCGAGTAGCTCCTGTACTTCACCATCGAGCGCGCGCCAGCGCCTAGTGGCCGAGCGTCCGGCCAGCGCGCATAGGGCAAGACCCCAGGTGGTCACCAGCCACAGCATCCACATTGCGCTTTGGGAAAAGAGCCGACTCAACCTTTTCATGCACTCCTTCCCATTTCACAAGACAACTTCTTTGAAGTGCGAGCCAATGTGTCAGCGCTCATCGAATCGAGAGGAGTAAAACGCACTTCAAGGGCTTTTGCACCACGGCGCAAGACCTCAAGAAATCGAATAGCATGCGCCTTTTCGGCCCGGCGCAAGTGCGCGAGAAAATCCAAAAGGATTCGAGCATCGCGCGCCGAAATGCGCAAATATAGTTGACTCGGGCTATTGCCTATTTGGATCTCTGTAGGCAAAGCAGAGCGATACCCCCATTTTTCAAGTCGCAAACCCCAACTCCCAATCCCCTCCATACAGCATGTGAACCAACGTAGACCCTCATGTGCTGACCGTGATGGTTGCGCGCCCTCACTGTGACAAGGCGCGCGTTGAGCGCGCAATCGGTGAATGCCGGCTCTGATCTCGCGCCAAGAGCCGCGCGTCCATGGAGACCTCTCCAAAAGGGGGACTACCCGCTTGAGTGCATCGCAAGAGCCCCGAGTTGAAGCCCGCGCGCGCTGACACTGCGCCCAGCACACAAGGCTCAGTGAGGCGAGGAGCGATAAGGTGATGGCAGCCACTCCCCGCAAAGCCCCACCAAGCCCCCTCAGGCGAGTCTTACCTAAGCCAGATGGGTGCAAATGCACCGTTTCCCATCGCGCGTCTCTGCCCAAATGGAAAAGCCCCAAAAAGACGGCATCTTTACACCCCTCTAGTAATTGAGGATTTTCCTCCCCAAGCGAGTGAAATTCTGCCGGGTCTAGGGCAAAAATGCGCCAATCCCACCCTCCCCCCACTCCTGTGATGAGGAGGGGAATCGCTTCAGTGGGCACCCCATTTTTTTGCGCGCAAAGCGTTCGATAGCGATCTCGCAAGCCACAAAGCAGTTGGCGCCCCTTGGCGATCTGCGCCTTCAAAAGGCGTTGTGGGAAGCGAAAGTCCCCGCACATGGTCACCTGCGCCTCGATCCTGTCACGTTGATAAAGTAAAAACGCGCAATACTTTGACTGCACATGGCATAGGACGACGCGGTCGACTTGCGGCCATCCGGCGCGGTAAAACGCCATGAGCGCCACCGCTTCGGGGATGCAGCGATCGCACCTTGCGCCAATTGCCTTAGCCGCCTCAACATGATCGCGCACCGCAACATCCGCAGCCGCAAAGAGCGTGACACCCCACCCCTCGATGCTGCACTTCCAGATAGTGAAGGAGACGCAAACGAACTGGGTGAGGTTCGGCCAAAGGCTCTCTGCCTGGAATCGCAAAAGGGACGGGAGTTGCGAGCGGGGACAAGGGGGAAGCTGTAGACTCTTAATCGAGATCAAAGGGGAGGGTAGCGCGGTAAACGAGAGCAGCGCCTCGCCCTTTGGCAGTGAGGGAAAGTGTAGAGCATGGTCAAAAGTCCATTGCGCCTGCGACCATTTCTTGCCCCCTCGCGCCGAAACGCTGAGCCACAAAAGCGACGGGGTCGTCACAAAGAGTTTGAAGTTTTCTCGTAAGAGAATCCACCAATCGAGATGTTTTCGAAGAGTTGTCTTTTCGAGCATTGCTCAAACGCACATTACATGCATGGAAGTAGTTTACACACGCCACCAAAATAAACTCTGCGCGCGAATGATGCCACTGTTTCAGTGAAATACTCGACACATCCAACTACTTTAGGAGATCCCTTAGATGCATATCGCGCAACTCGTTGGACTTTCGTTCACCATCTACGAACTGCTTATTCTCATTCGCATTCTCTCTTCATGGTTTGGAGAATTCGAAGAGCATCCTTTGATCAGGCAAATCGCCACTTTGACAGACCCCTATCTCTCGGCATTTCGGCGCATCATTCCCCCAATCGGAGGCACGCTCGATCTCAGTCCCACGCTCGCTTTGCTCGCGCTAGGCTTTGCACGCCGCCAAGTACTGCGTTTTTTCCTATGGTGATGCGAGAACTTTCATCGAAGTGCTTCTCAGAAGTTTTGCATTCAAGGTAAGTTGCTGATATTGAGTCTGAGGCAATAATTGGCTATCTTGGAAGTTTTTGAACCCTTAAAAAAGGTCTCTCATAAAATGGGTTCTACGCATCAAATTAACTCCGTAATGGTGTGATCATGCACCTATCTGCGTAAAATCTTTCCATTGAGCTCCCCAGTGTAAGGCATTGAAATTTTTCGAAAAAAGTTGGTCGATGTCATCCATGCGACCAACCAACGATCAAAAGAGATGGCGGCGTAGCCGCCACCGACTCATCGAGTGTGCTGGGCCTTGATTTGCCATGTGCCAAAATCTTCAATTGTTTTGCCCAATTGCTCATTTTGTGCTGCTTGCTTATTCAAAACCTTATCGGCGTGATCAACCACTTGCTGCAGCTGTTGCAACTCTCCGGCAAAATCCTCGGGAATCATCTTGCTCATAGCCTGCTGAATGCTCTTGATGTTAGCTTGTGTTCCACTCGTGATCTGATTCGCTACTTTATTTTGTTGCGACAAATCTTTGAGCTGCGAAAGCGTCGGTTCTTTAGGTGTAAGGGTCTTATCAGCTGAGTTGGCTTTCTGAGATCCAAACGAATCGCCGAGCAACTTTCCTAAACCGGCATCAAGGGTAGCATTTCCTTTTTGCTTTTCAACTGTCGCTTTCGACGGGGGAAGCGGCTTGGGTTGTTCGAGATTTTGCTCAAAACCCTCAGGTAGCATGTCTCGAACGGGTAACTTTTCTTTAGGGGTCTGAGGGGCGCGTGTAGTGTCTTTTTGCAAGTCTTTGAGCTGCGAAAGCGTCGGTTCTTTAGGTGTAAGGCTCTTATCAGCTGAGCTGGCTTTCTGAGATCCGAACGTATCACCAAGTACCTTTCCCAGACCGGCATCAAGGTCGGCATTTCCCTTTTGCTTTTCCACTGTCGCTTTCGACGGGGGTAATGGTTGAGCCTGTACGAGGTTTTTTTCGAAATCCTCGGGAATCATCTCGCGAACGGGTTGGTGAGCTTTGGGTGTCTGAGGGGGCTGGGTAGTGCTTTTTGACAAGCCTTTGAGCTGCGACAACGTCGGTTTTAGGGGGGTGGTAGGAGGTGTAGGGGTATTTTCGACTGAAGTTGATCTCTGAGATCCGAACTGATCACCGAGCATTTTCCCTATATTGGCCTCTAGGACGTCGTTCGATTTTTGCCTCGCAAGGGCTTCTCTTGATTGATCAGTGTCTATTTTGAGCGCAGGGGCCTTACCGAGTTCTTGTGGGTTTTGAGGAGATTCCAAAAATGGATTTCCCGATGCCTGACGCTCTTTAACCGAACTTGGGCTAGATTCTAAAAATGGATTTCCCGATCCCTGACGCTCTTGGACTACACTTGGACCAGTTGCCAAAAATGGATCCCTAAACATTTTGTGTTTCAGAGCCGAATCTGCTCTCTCATGCTTTGGAGTTGGTTGGTCCGAGGCAGGTTTTAAAAGCGACACGGTTGCACCAGAGGGATCTCCCCAGTTGAGGTCATCAGCCGACGCGAAGGGATTATCCGATGCGCCGGTTTGCTCTGGCAAACTGCGATCCAATTCATTTGTACGCTCGAGTAATTGCGCGACTCCATTGGTGATCTCACTATCTATACTTTGCTCAGCTACCTTAGCTGGTTGATGGCGCTGTACCGAAAACTTAGGCGTGGGTTCTTCCGGTACATTCATAGGCTGATAGCGGCCACTTGACCCACCTTTGAAAGAAAGCTTTTCCAAAATTAGCGAGGTGAGCTTTGCAACAGTCTCTGAAAAATTCTTGAGCCTTTGTATATGTTTGGACAGATCTAATTTCGGAGCATACTTTTTAGGGGTATCAAGTGCTTGATTCGCTATCTTTTCTTCTGAAGGCTTGACTTCATCACCAGTTGCTTGGTGCACTTTGCCCGATCCTTTGGCATTTTTTCCACCCTTATCTATTAGGGACTCATAATCGTCAAAGTCTCGAGATGGCTGTCTTCCACCAACGTTATCGAAGCTCATGTTTTTACCTCATTTTTTCAATTGTGTTCATTTAAAGTGTCAAATTGATAAATGTGTTCTTTGAAAAAAGCACCTAACACTTGATCAATTTTTTAAATTAACCCTTTGAGCTTCATATATTTTTATTAAAGTTTTCTATCAAGTAAAACGTAGTCGACCATATAGTGTATAAAATTCAATTTAAAGTTTCAGATAAGTGATTTATTTAACTGGCATAGACACGTGCAAAATAGGGTCATCCGCTACTCTTTATGAAACGAAATTACTTCACCTTGGAAAAAGACTCCGATGGATCGCTGCATCTTGGGCAGCTGATTGCTTTACCGCCCTATTCATCCATTGCCATGATCGAAAATTTCGACAGCCTTAATTTAAACCCGTTATTGACATGGTGATGGTGCATCGCCATCGAGTTGACTGGGTAAAAAACGCGCCATTCAAAAAGAGCCTAGCGAGGAGGTAAAACTGCGGATGGAGAAACTTGGTAGAAATTGGTATTCCTGCCAATTATGAGAACATGCCCACTTTGAAAATGCCCTTTACCTATGGGGGACTGACCCTACCTTCGAACATTTGGTACGCCCCCCTCGCGGGTTGTTCGGGATTTGCGTTTCGCAAGTTGAGCGCTCGCTACCAACCCGGCTTAATGTTCTGTGAAATGGTCAAGATGCAAGCGCTGCACCGCCTCGATCGGGAGACATTGCAGCTGTTGGATTTCGATGCGTCGATGCATCCCATTGGCGCGCAGCTTTGCGGGGCCGATGAGACGCTCGCGGGGCCTTGCGCACGTCTCATTGAGGATTTGGGCTTTGATGCCA
>CAXTAX010000054.1:0-5337 GCA_964241995.1 uncultured bacterium
CAAATAGCCATTCGTTGTACTTGCAATGCTTGCCAACACTGAACCGTTTACTTTGACCGCAGCGAGCGCAAATGCCGAATCATTTCTGAGAACGGGGGACAAGATTTCAAATACCTGGTGGCTTCTTCCAATCATCTTTAAAGCTAAACGCACATCTAACTGCATCTCATCGGGAAATTGATCGTAAATTTCAAGCAAATGAGCTTCTGCACTCTTTTCGATTAAGGTATGAACCGTTCCCAAATCGCTGAGAATCTCCTCGGGCAATGCGCGAAGTATATGCACTGCATCACCACGCAGATCTGCTTTTTGAAACATCGCATCGATAATTCTTCGATCCTTTTTCAATGCGCAAGACAATCTGGCGTAAATCGATGCGGCGTGCGCCGTACATTTTCGAAAGGCATTTTGAACGATTTCATAATCGTTTAGCAATTCGATAGGTAAGCTGATGTAAAAGCTGTAAAAATCTGAACCCGTCAGTTTTGCGAGGGTTTCGAAAACGATTGCGCGATCTTTTTTTAACGCATTGGGAAGAGCGCGCGAAAACGCCTCAACTCCATACGAAAGCTTTGCCAAAACTGTGAGCGCAATTTCCCGATCCTGTTGCAGTACAGCATCTAGCCCGCTGTAAAACGCCTCAACTCCATAATACGAAAGCTTTGCCAAAACTGTGAGCGCAATTTCCCGATCTTGTTGCAGTACAGCATCTAGCCCGCTGTAAAACGCATTGTGACTACATATCAATTGTGGAATCATTGCGAGCACGACTTCACGATTTCCCTTCACATCAGAAGGGAGAATTTGGTACAGTTTGTCCACACTTGAATGCATTTTTGGAATGATCGCAAAGACCACTTCCAGATCGTTTTGCCAATTTGGCGACAAGTCTAGATAAAATTTACCCAGATCCCAGGAAAGCTTAGAGATGATTGCGAGCGCAATTTCCCGATTTTCTCTCAACTCCATGGGCAAAGTGCGGTGAAATTCCGCCAAGTTCATGGTGCTTTTGCCTATGACTACAAGTGCAATCTCTGGATCCTTGTTTAGAACTGGTGGTAAATCGCTGTAAATAGATACGTCTTTTTTTACAGCGTAAAGGGCCAATTGTTGATCTTCTTGAACGTCGGGGTGAAGCTCGCGGTAAATCTCCTGAATGTGATGCGTTGCATGCAACAGAACTTTTTGGCCGATTTCGAGGTCATTTTTTAGGTTGGGTGGCAACTCTTGAAATTCCCCAAAATGGAACTTAAGGCCTCCTTGAAGGGCCGCAAGCAAAATTTCACGATCATGCCTCAGGTGATTGGACAAATGCCACCTGTAGACAGACGGGTCAGCTTTGACTGCGGCGAGATTAAACTCTCGATTTGAACCAAAGACGCTTTTAAAATACTTATACAATTGACCGTTTGCGGTCACAGCAGCAATGGCAAAATCTAAATCGTTTTTTAATCTTTCTGGAAGGTATTCAAAACAATAACAATATTGTCTCAGCGCAACAAGAGCAATTAAGGAGTAATGAGGGATATCTGCACGAACGTCTTCGAGGCTACTAGGCGATTTCATCACTTCCCATAGAACTTTAAATGAATCTACGCTTTCTTTGACATCGACGAGTGGATTGCACTGTATTTGAGTGTACTCAATACCATATTCCAGGGTTTGCTTGCTAAATCTCCAAGTATTCGCCAAATTGATGATGCAATGGTCAGGCAGCAGTTGGCAACAAATAGCACGCAATTGGGAGGGCTGTGGTTCTAGGCTGATGATTTCTCGGATATTGGGAAATCTCTCAAAACACTTCTTGGGTACTGCATCTTTTTGCTGGAGAAGAATTTTCGTTTTGGAAAACCGATACGCTCTATTCCACGATTTTGAGACGAGTGCGTGCTGCGTGCCCTCACACTGAGCGAAGATCTTTTTTAAGTGCTCATCTTCCAGCGTGCTGCCTCGTTTTGTAGAAGACGTATCGGGGCCAGAGTTTCGTTTATGAAATCTTGCACCAGCATGTATTGAGTTCATGCAAATTCCTATTCTAAAGTTTATAGATTAATAAATAAAGCAATAATCACCCATTAAAAACGTTTACGTCTTTTCATGTTGCGCTATAGAAAATTCCGAAATTTGATGAGGGGAAATTCATCAAGCTGTAAATGCCTTGAAAAGATTTTGGCGCAAAGACTGAGCTCTTTCATCGAATCTGGCACTACAAGCGGCAAACTGGGTTTGAGTATCAAGCAGAGGTTTGGGATTTGCCAAACTGCAAATGAAAGTCAACTTTCATTACATCAATCTATCTGATTTGCGTACTTTATGGCTATTGCTCCTCGTAGAACGAGAAGTACTTTGTACGGGGCTCAAATACCTGAACGAGAAGTCAAGCAATGTTGAAAAAGCGCCAACTTGGGCCAAGTTGGTTGGTACGCACGCTGTGTTTGAGATGCGCACGCTGCGGAAAATCGGAGATCGGGAGACTATTTTGGAGCGTAACGGATTCGAACCGTTGGCCTCGACAATGCCATTGTCGCGCTCTACCAACTGAGCTAACGCCCCGGTAAAATGCCCGCTTCACCCCTTGAGAACTGGAGGGGATCGCGATGAAAATCGGACCCCTACACGCTTTCGGCAAAGGCGACTTTTCTAATCTGCAATATACCCCCTTTGGGGCGAAGTTGTCCATCGCGAGCAAGGTGCATCGGCAGAGCTATGACAAACCCTTGCACTTGCGCTAAAGTGCAAGTTAGCACCTGCAAATACCCCCCCGAGCGGTGATGCGCGTGCTGAAAACTTGTTGGACTGCAACGCGTTGTCCCTTTACACCCCATGCGATGAATCCCTATCCCCGGCGCAATCCCGTTCTCTTTAAACGGCGCTCTTTTTGGCAGCGCAGCTGGGTCCTCATCGCACTTTTCGCCCTCGCTTTGAGCCAAAAAGGCATGGCAATTCGCCTCGCCGATGTCCTCGCTGGGCTCGTCACTCAAATTGGAACGGGGAGAAAAGCCGAGGATCCCGCAAGCGAGCAAGCTCGCAAAGAGGCATGGGAAATTTGGATGCTGCGCCGAGAAATCGAGCAGCTCAAAGTGCAGCTCGATGCCCCAAGCTCGAGCGTTGAGCAAAAAGGTACTGCCCACGCAGCGGAAAAGGGCTTTGAGCGCCATCTCGCGCCCATCATCGCACGCGATCCAGGGGACTGGGCCAGCTTCATCTGGGTCGAGGCGCCGAATGAGACCGCGGCGCAAGAGTGGATCGAGGCACCCGCCATCGTCGGGGACATCGCCATCGGCATGGTGGATTTTGCGCACCATCGTCGCTGTCGCGTGCGCCTCATCAGCGACGCGCAGCTCTCTTTGTCGGTGACCTTGAGTGCACAGTGTGAAGCGGCAAGCCAGATCGCCGACCAATCGAGCGAAGGGGCAGTGAAGTGCCCCCCTATGGTGGGCCAGGTGCGGGGGCTTGGGGGTGCACTTTGGAATAGCAGCGGTACGCTACTCATTGGCGAGGGATACATTCCAGGACCAACTCGCATCGAAATCTGCGAGTTGACGCACATCAATATCTTGCGCAGCAAGCGTTTTGCACCCGGGGATCTGCTCGTCACCAGCGGGCTTGATGGCATCTTTCCCAAAAACTTGCGCGTCGGCGTCGTCGAACGCGTCGAATCGGACGAGTCGTCAAATACTCGCTACGAATTTAGCGCAAAGAGCGCAGTGGATTTGCACGCTTTGAGTGAAGTGTGGATCCTCAAAAAAGGTGGATGCGACTCTACTACCGCCTTGAAAACCTCAGACTCTGAGCAGACTCACGCATAAAAGTGCAGGCGCATAGTGCATTGCCCTAGGTGATCTATACCCCTCCGCCTCAATCGATTAGTTACATCCAGGCTTAAGAATGCAAACTTCTATGCTTAGTATCCGCGCCCTTTAGGGGCTGTGGTAGACATATTGATTGCGCGCCTTTCGTCTCCAGTTCGAGGGTTATGGGACAAAACATAGCTGTACATTTGGGAAATACGGGGTTCTAATAAGACTATTTCCCACAGCTTTGGGAGTTACTTTGAGGTGAGTGGCCTATGGCGAGTAGCCTTCTCTCACCGGGATATCGACTGTCAAAGAGTTGAAGTGCTGAGTCATCCTCTTTAAAAAAGCTTGCGTAACTTTGGACTGCCAAGCGGCTCTCCAAGATTTTGAGGCGTGCGAAACCTTTGCTTACCGCGTGATCTTTACTGCCGCCAAAGGGGGGATAGAGCTAAACGCCTTAGCGATCTACCTACCCCGCCGAGATCCCCTGTTGGCTTTCGAAGCGGGTAAACTTTTCCATTAAGGCTTCGAGGGTTTGCTCGAGTCCCTGAATCTTAGCGTCTTGTCCCTGGATTTTAGTGCTTTGCTCTTGAATCTTAGCGTCTTGCCCCTGAATCATAGCGTTTTGCCCCTGAATCTTAGCGTCTTGCCCCTGAATTTTGGTGCTTTGCTCCTGAATGGTGGCGCCTTGCTCCCTATGTTGAGTTTTTAGCCCTTGAACTTCGTTCCTTTGTCGCCTTTTTTCCTCTGCCAATTCCTGCAATTCCCGGCCTTGTCTTTCCAAAACCGCGTCCATTTGCTTTGATGCCACTTCTCGCCTGGTGAGTTCCTCGCCTTGTTCGTGAAGTTTGCGAGCTAGATCGCGCAGGATCACGTCATTCCATCGTTTGGCAAGCGACGTAATTACTTCCCGCATTTCGGTTTGTAAATCTAAGGTGGTCTGAATCGCTTGCTTCTCCCGATCTGAGCGTTTACAGACAATGTGTAGCACAAACCTCATCAGCATGGCCCCAAGCAGGCTGGCGGCGCCAAAGTACTGACTGGCGATGAGCAAAGTTTTGGAGAACACCACCCATTGCATTAGGCAGCTGCTGGCGAGTAGACATCCAAGGCCCAAATTGAAGGCCCAGACAAATCCCCCTTGCAGGACTGCAATCCCCTTGATAAATGTGCCGCGGTGGGCTAGGGCTAGCTGAGAGATGCTCTCTGTGGCTTCTGCGCAGTAATGCCGCACCTGTGCGTGCAGCGTGTCGAGTTGCTCCGGGGTGAGGGGGCTGAGGAGCTCGCGGTAGCTGCTCTTACAAAACTTTTGAGGGCAAGAGAGCCACTGACGCGTCACGCATTCAGCTCGAAATGGGAAGTTTGTTGAAGGCGCTACAAGGCTCTTTGCTTCATTTTGAGAATCGGGGCCCGTAAGTTGTTTAGGTTGACCTCGCGCAAAGAGAGTGTTGATCTCTTCGCTCAGCTTGCAATGGCGCAACTTCAACAACCAGTACTTCCTCGAGCGCGCGCGATTTCCGCCCATCAGGGTAGTCAGTGC
>CAXTAX010000055.1:0-5323 GCA_964241995.1 uncultured bacterium
CGGTCGCTGCCAACCCATTTTTTTCCTAGAGCTCGTCATCCCCCCCGGGATGGCGGGCTCTTTTTTTGCTCAAAAACTTGAATTATTCGTCCAGTCCACCCTACAATCTCACTATTATTAGGAGGTTGTTATGGTTTTTAGCCCAACTCAAAAAGTCGAGTTCTTGACGCACGTTTTTCCAGAAGGTCATTGCCCTTCTGCAGAGATGAATTTAGTGCACTTCATGTCTATGCAGGACAAATTTAGCATAATGAATGATATTTTCTTCAAATACGCCCAAATCTACGAAAATGATAAAATTGCAGCAAATTACACTATTTTCACGCGCCGACTAAGTCTATACGAAATCAATAGCAAAGATGATCTAAATGCAATCATGAAAACCACACATCAAGCCAATATTTGCCTGGGGCTGGTGGACTTATGTTATCAGTTTGAGGGTCAGAGCATTGAAGAATCGGATCAAAACTTTGTACATGCTATTTCTTCTAGAATAGAGAGGTATCGCGAAGCTTTGAATTTAATTGGAAATGATGAAAAAAATTCATCTTTTCATTACCTCAAGAGCCATTTAGAAACTGAAAAAATTTTAGACGTAAGTTATGGCATTAGCAAGTTAAGATGCCACGATCCTGAGGATTTTTTGAGCCGAATTGAGTTTACGATTCATCAGGCATTCAAGACGCTTAAAATCCTGGAGGATTTGGATGAATTTTTTTGGAAATCTATCAATGCAGCTGCAATTTTGACTTCGAAAAATCTAGTAACTCAAAAATTATGCACTAGTTTGATGCACCGTAAACATGATTCTGATGAAGGAGTTACACGCGATCGACCCCCTTTGACGTCGGAGACAATTGCCGATCTTTGGGCAAGAGGCACTCGAGCGGCGCGAGATCTTTAGCATAGAGATCAGTACGATCTGTGAGTAAGCAGATAGAGTTTTGACCGCACGCTGAGCCAAGTGCTCACAGCAAAGAGATTATGCCGATTTATCAAAGAGCTCGCTTTTGAAAAATATACGCTTTGACCTAACGGATATCAGCGTCAATTTGTGCTAAATCGATTGCTTTGATATCGAAGCTTAAAAACATCTGTGCAGGGCGATGTCATCGGTCACATTTAGTCATACAACTGGCTCGGTAAGTTCTACTCCCTCGAATCAAACAAGTCTTGATACCTTGGCGAGATGCGCACCACCCACTAATGGCTGTGAGGTTTGGAGTGAGATCTCGACCATCGCAGAACTTTGGGCAATACACCCCTCGAGTACGATCCTTCCCAGGACAGTGCATGAGTTGCTCGCAGTGTATGATACCTTTACGAGAGTCGAAAGAGTGTATTTGCACGCGATGGAGATGTTGAATGAATTTCCCATTCAGCTGTCAGAAGATAGGTATGATATATTACACGAGCTTGAAATTCGCTCGAGTGCAGATTTAGTTGCTTTGTGGGATGTAGTGACGCGCATCGCTACCGTTTCGATGTTGGCTCCAATTCTATTTGCCACCCCAACGCAAGATCCCTAGCACCTCATGGAGTATGCGGGCGCCTATTTTCAAGCGGTGATACCGGTGCAGTTGCAGTTTGCCGAAAATTTTCAGCTTACGGAACCCGCTCGTCGTCACGCAATTGAAAAATCCCAAGCGCTTGTGGAACTCACCAGAGCTCTCCAAGCAGACGCATTGATCCCAAGTATCGGGACTGCGGAGGAGCTAGATGAGCGAGTCAGCGGGATTGCCAATTCGGTGATCGGTTTAGTGAATCACGAAATGGTGGCCTATATTGCGGAAAAAGCTATGGAAGTCTTCGCGATGCAAGACTAAGCGGTGTTCATGGCTTTTGAAGTTGCGGCGTCAAATATTTGCCCATGCACTTAATGCTTTCCCAAGTCTCTTCGAAAATCATCGCCAAAACACTTCTATCGCACCGTTTTTTGAAAGCTTAAGTTTTGAAAAACGGCGCGATACGAGCTTGAAAAGGGAGATAGGAAAATCTTGCCACCGAAGTACTGGGTGAGTTGGGTTGTGGGATATGCGCATCGCCTACCTCAGATATCTCAGGAACTGTTTGCTCAAAGACACTTTGACTGCGCTTTTTTTCGAATTCACACCTCTGGCCGAGGATGGTATTCATGATCTTATAGACTCTATCGATTTGATCGATTGCTTCGCTTTTAACTGTTATTGCATCCAGCAAGCGAAAGCGGTGCAGCATGAACTCTTTGACGGCGATACCCAAGAGCACGCAATTCCCCGAAACGTGCGCGGCCCCTCCACAACTTCCACTGCCGCTTGGCGCAAAAAGATGATCGAGACAAAAGCCCAGATTGAAAATGCTTATGGAGATGACTTCTATGACTTGTTGCCGCGCAAGTTGCTTGCAGATTTCATTACGCGTTTTGCCGCAGCGCTCACCTGCCGCATGCACGGAGTTTTCGCGGATTTGTTCGATTGTCTCGCGCAGAGTGCAAAGCTGATGGTTGTTGAGTGCGCCGATGCGCGCAGAGAATATGCGCGGTTCAAAGAGTTGGGTATTGTGTAAGCACTGCTGGGTGTAGCTGAGCGTTTCAGGGCATTGCATGATCAATCGATCTCCAATGGATATTACTCGTCATGGTGCGGGTCAAATGCGCCGCGCAACCGTTTGGAAGACCCTACAGTGTTTTCCCTTTTTCGTTTACTCCCGATAAAACTTCCAAGCCAGCTTCAAAGCGCTCTAGTGGATTTGAGCCCACTGCGGTGAGAGGAGTCCGGCTCAAAGGTGCCGGAAGTGGGGGAGTACTTGCGCTAAAGCGGGCTTTTAGACGTCAAGGCTCCACAAAGATCACTCAATCGACTGTGGTTATTAACCGCTTGAGCTGCTTGTCACTGCTCGCGAGCGCACTGAATGGGACAAGGGTGAACGCCGCATCCCCATGAGCGACTAAGAGAGATAACATGTCCGATGTCAGTTGGTTGACGAGTCGCTGAATCGCGGGGTAAATGTTTAGTGTATAGAGCGTTAGGAGACAACTTGATTTCATCCCAAACTCGGTAGATAAGCTCCCTAGCCAATGGTTTTAAACCCAACACGTAGGAGGATTGATCGATGTCTTTTACCTTTTCTAGTATAAAATAGATTTTGAGCATTGGTTCATCGGAGGGGGTGAAATTTGAAGAGAACTGTTTTGCTGTTTTTTGCCGGTTGCTCGTGGCAAATCGACTCAGTCTTTCACCGTTTCTATAAGCAGCATTCGCAACAATCGATTTTTTAAAAAGCTTTCACTATTGTAAATTCCGCATTTTAATTTTTAGATATAACCATCATGTCCAAAGATGCATTGAATGGTAAAACTCGGCAAGTCAACTACTTATTTTCAAACTGCCATTTTGTACTCGTTCATTGAAAAATACTACCCCTAAGGGCTGAATCAATCCAAGCGCTTTCGCATGAGTTTATCCAATAATAATCCTTACCCATTCTCTGATGAGTGGGTGCAAAATCATGCTTGGCAAGGGGTCGCTTTTTAAAGGTGCGTCCTGAAGCGGATCTCTTCAATGTCTGAGCCCAATTAGGTAGGCTGGTCCGATGTTGTCGCCTTTGGCGTGCAATCAGATCTTTGCAACAATGTTACTGAGTTTGAGATCGGTTACGAATCATCTAATGGGATGATCTGATGGCCTTCAGTGACGCGCTCCGTACACGCAAAGCGAGGAAAATTGATGTATGCCAGCGCATCAGGCAAACGGCATCTTCATCATAGCTTTCACCCCCCTGGCAAGGATGTGCTCATTTTTTTTGCTTCAGTGGTACAGGGGCATGATTCTTGCTCTGGGTACGAGGGTTTTCGTTTTCGGAAGCTGCGTCGTGCCCTCGTGCAACTGGGCAATAATTTGCTAATTCGTCACGAAAGATGAGGTACCTGACCAGTCTATGAGTTGCCACTCAGCTTTTGCACTAAGCACATCCCCACTACCACATTGCGAGCCCTCGACTATTGAGGGTGACTCCACAACGCCAGCTCTTCCCTTGGAATTGCTCGGCAAAATTTTTCGACAGCTCTCGGAAAATGGGGACTTCACCCGATTTAGGCTCGTCTCTCGCGCCTTTCGCGATGCGAGCAATGGCGCAATTGTTCGAATCTGCCCCAAAAATCTTACGAATCACTACGTCCACAATTTTTCTAAACTTGAACACCTCGATTTGCGCCGTCTCGAACGTCCCATTCGCGATCAAGAGCTTTTGTCGTTGAGGTTGCTCAGGTCTGTCGAGATCTTGCATTTGCCCGAGGGGCAGCAGCTCACCGATTTGGGTCTTAGAGCTTTTGCGGAACTTAAAGTGCGGTGCGCACTCAGTATTCTCAATGGTTCCCAATTCACAAATGGGGGCTTGAAGCTCGTCGTGACCAATGCGACTTTGCAGAAATTGGATTTGAGCCGATCGAATCGAATTAACGATGACAGCTTAAAGCTCATTGCCTCCTTGCCCCAGCTCAGTGAGCTTAAAATCGCCCATTGCCCTGGCATTTCGCCCAACGGTTTGACGCATTTGACCGCTTTGGAACATCTCAATTCTCTATTTTTGCACAAAAGTGGAGCGTGTACCGATGAGGGAATGAAGAGCTTGCGTCATTGGAGCGGACTTCAACATCTCGTCATCGGCAATGATCGCTTGACCTACCGCAGTTTGGCATATGTAGGAGCTTTGCCAAACCTCATCGTGCTGGGAATTTATCAAAGCAAGTACCTCCTCGATCGGCATCTTCGCCAACTCAGAGGGCTAACCAGCTTGCAGGTGTTGAGCCTGAGTGGTTGTATGGGCATTACGCACCACTGCTGTTCTGAACTGCAGCACCTTTCTACGCTCAGAGTGCTCGATCTATCGGGGTGCAGGGTCAAAGCGGCATTTTGCGAACAATTCGAAAGGTCTTCTCGTTATGACTTTTCATTGGAGGTGATGAACTGCAAATTCACCCCTGCTGGTATGCCTCGAGAATATGCTGCAACGCACATTCTCGAGGAGGGTCTCGAGGAGGGTAAGATCTCTAACTTTTGCAAGGTGCTATGCATGCGCTCTAGAGAAAACTCCCTTACATCGGAGTGCATTGAAAATGCATCTTATTACAGCGAGAGAAATAAGGTCCTGGGCGATAAAAAAGTTTTTAGCGCTTCTGTAATCAAAATGCACCGTTTGTCGTCAAAGGACTGTTTTGTTCTAAAATCCATTTTTTCGCTCTATACCTGCCACGTTTTCAACTCTACTCGCGTGCTCTGGAGAGAATTTTTACTCGAAATCGACAAGCTCGGCTTGGGCTTTTTGCGCAACGAGCGACTCTCTCCGG
>CAXTAX010000056.1:0-5288 GCA_964241995.1 uncultured bacterium
ATGTGAAGGGAATCGGGGAGTACATTTTTTTCCCAGTTTCGCATGGCGCTTTTTTGGGGGGTTTGGGGGGCGCCCATATGGAGTGCGCGGAAAATGCGTTGAGCTCAACGCGCGGCGGTGACACCCATGCGTAATTTGGAGAAATCTCCTGGTTCCTGTAGGTGTTGGTAATAGACATCGGCCTCGGCTGCGCTCTTGAGAAAATGGGCTTGTAAAATGTCATTAAAGGTGGTTTTTTTGCAATGTACATTTTTTCTTTTCGCTGAGGCAAACTGGGGGCTTAGCTGCCAGCTTTAGGAGAAAAGTGCAGATGCGCGAGTTGTCCTGCTGTGAAAGCTACGCGTTCGTTGCCCGACTCTATGAGGAGCTTTCCCCACTCATCGAGCCCGCAAACGCGCCCGGTGCAGCGCAATGCGGGAGTGCTCACGCGGCTGAATTCGACGAGTGCTCCGGGCTGCATTCCCCCTTCCCAAAGTCTGTGGACAAAGGGATTCGCGCCGTTTTTCCACAGTAACTCCAAGTTGCTCGCAAGCTTTTTGGTGAGTGCGCTCAGCAGCTTCAACACTTTTGGCGGGGGGGCTAGGTTGCCCAAGTGAGCATACCGGTCTACCAAAGCCTTCTGAAGCGCATCATCCGCGACCAAATTTACGCCAAGGCTCAAAAGGACCCCCGGGCAGGTGGGATGCAGTTCGACGAGCATTCCAGCGACTTTCCCCCCATCAAGGACCAAGTCGTTCGGCCATTTGAGGGTAAGGGCGCGTGTAGGTGGCCCCATCAACATTTCCAGGGTCTGAAGAAGGCTCGCGCCTAGAGCCAGAGCGAGAAACCCCGAACGCTTTGGCGGCCAGAGCACAGGAGCATCGAGGAGGTAGGTCGCAAAGAGATTGCCGCGCGCTCCGAGCCAGCGATCGCCCCGCCTGCCGATCCCCGCCGTCTGTTCGTCGCACGTCACAACGCCCAGCAACTGCCCCCAGGGCGGTTGTGGCTTTTGGCTTTTAGATGTTTGATGCTGCGCGAGGAGACTCTTGAAATGGGCCTTAGCCCAAAGATGAGTCGAGGGAAGCTCGGCAAAGTGCATGCTCAGCATGACAAGGGGCGCGTTGAAACATGTGGGTTTGAGCGATCTATCTACTTCTTCATGCAATAATGAAGTGGGTATCGAGCGCAGTTTTCCGGTTTTTCAGGGAAAGTTGAAAAACCCTCATTTGAATCCCTCATGTTAAATGAGGGGGCTTAGGTAGAGTGGGGAGTCTCGCGCATTGTTTGATTTATCGCCAAGAGCTCGAGGTCTACGTTGCGCCAAGGAGCGAAAGTACCATGTTTAATTGGCGCCAATTGAGGCAAATGCACAAGGGTATACTGGTGTATTTAGCGCTTTTGATGGCGCTTTCTTTGCTCGTCATTGCCTCTAAGGCTTCGTATTCCTATTCCCGTATCAGCGAGGATCTTTTGCCGTTTGAAGTGCAATTAGACCGGGCATTTTGGGTTCCGCGCGTGAAGAGCCAGTTCGGATGGTGCGTGCTCAGTTGGGGAGCATTTTTGGTTTGCGCCGCACTCGATTACAGACGTCTTCGAGAGTGGAGTTGGCCGTTGTATGCCTTGACGCTCATCGCGCTGGTCGGCCTTTTTTTTGTACCGGCGATTCAGAGTGTGCACCGCTGGTATCGCATCCAATTACTGCAGACGAGTTTGCAGCCGGCCGAAGTGGCGAAGTTCACGACGATCTTTGCCCTTGCGTGGTGGTGCGAGCGCTTTGCGCAATCTCTGCACCAGCTGTGGCCAACTCTTGGGGCCATGTGGATCACGTGCCTCCCGTTCGCTCTGATCCTCAAAGAACCCGATTTGGGTACAGCGCTGATGCTTTGGCCCGTCTGTGTAGGGATTCTCTCCTTTGCGGGTGGCCATCTCGGCCTCGTGCGTTTTTGGCAGTGGTCCGCGGGACTCATCCTGGTGCTTGTAGCGAGTCTTTTTTTGGGGCTCGTGCCCTTCGAGACGATCGAACCGGCAGCCGCTCGCGTACTCAAGGAATACCAACTCGAGCGCTTGAGGCCCGACGAACATCATCAAAGAGCCGCGATGGCCGCACTGGCGATCGGGGGAATCGCCGGTCAGGGATGGCATCGCGGGGTCTTTTCCACCAGGGGGTGGCTGCCCGAGCCCTACACTGACGCTATCTTCCCCTCCTTGGGAGAGGAGTTTGGGCTGGTGGGCATGGGGATCTTGTTGATCTTTTTCTATCGCCTACTTGTCTTTGGCCTCGAGGTCGCCCTCGCTGCTCAAGATGGCTTTGGGCGTTACTTGGCCATCGGCGTCACCGTCAACTGCGCGGCCCATGTCATCGTCAATATCGCTATGATGGCTGGCCTGTTTCCAGTGACGGGAGTGCCCCTGCCGCTGATTAGTTACGGAGGCTCATCCATGTTGGCGAATATGATGGGGTGGGGTATCTTGCAAAGCATCTACTGCCGCAGATTTATGTTTCGCTAAGCAATGTGCAAGGCGCAAGTTCAGAAGGCATAAGCCGCGCTTTTGGAAAAGCGCAAGGGCTCTACAACCATCGTCATGCCCCAATTTCACAAATTTCGCGAAAGAGCTGAGCGGGACTTCACCAAGATCCTGTGCTGGCATTTGGTCTATCACGTCGTAAGCTGGTTATTGGGCGCGTTGCACTTGGGGTTACTGCTCTATCTTTGCCTGTTTCAAGGGCCCTCTAATTTCCTCGCCATCGCCCTGGCGCTTTTTTTCTTCGAGATATTCGCTTACGCGGTGTTGAGCTTTTACTTGAGTGAGAAACGCAAATTTCAGCTCCTCAGCGTCGGGCGCAGCTATTGGGGCGTTTGCAGCGAGCATTGCCAAAACCTGGCTACCCCTCCTTTAGCGATCGGCCAGCATCTCGAAGCACTCTCTCATCAACTGCACGATTTAGAATTTCGCCACTTCCCAAAAAGGGAAACTTGGAGCTGGGCTCTCGGGGCGCTCGAAAAGCTGGGCACTTGGTGGCATGCTGAAGATGTTCGCGCTTTGCGCGAGTGGCTCCTTCTAGCCGCGGTCGAGTGCTACGTGCAGCACATTCGCCTCGAGCCGTTGGCCCTCCTCTCGCATACCCATCTGGCCAATACCAGCATCTTTTTAGCCGATTTGTGGCTCAAGCCAGATGATCGGCTAGGTGAGGATTTTCCGTTGCCCATAGCGCAATCAAGTGATGAGCGCGCACGCGTCTTTTTGCAAGTTGCGCTCGAAGAGTTTATTCTTCTTACGGAATCGAGCCCGCCGACGCCCGAACTGTATCAGCAAATTGCCGCTTGTTACCAAAGGCTCGACGATCGGGAAAAGCAAGCGGAGAGCTACCAAGCGGTGCTCGAACTCGATGCCAGCAGAGAAGACATTCGGTTGCAGCTAGGGCAGCTCTATTTCGCTTTGGGCCAGCAGCGCAAGGGACTCGAAATCTATGCGCACTTTAAAGATTTGGGCGACTCGCGGGCGAGCAGCCTTTTGCAGCACTACGGTGCGCAGCGGGTATTCTCTCTCAAATCGACTCTGCGCGACCTGTGAGGAATAAGCACGTGGAGCAGCTCGATCGCCACAGCGAAATCACCATGCACGCCAATCAGCGCTTGAGCAAAATATTGGCGAAAAGCGGCGTCGCCTCGCGCCGCAAGTGCGAGGATTTGATTCGCGCGGGTCGCGTGCGCATCAATGGAAAGATTGCGCGGGAGATGGGCATCTCGGTTGACCCTAGTTGCGATCGCATCGCGCTCGATCAACGCCCGATCAACTGCGCTTCCCCAGCGCTTTACTACATACTTCACAAGCCCGCGAAATGCGTGTGCTCGGCAAGCGGAAGGGGCCACAAGGTGCTCGATTTATTTCAGGAACTGCCCCATCGACTCTTCACCGTCGGTCGACTCGACGAGGAGACGACCGGTCTTCTCTTGGTGACCAATGACGGGGCGTTTGCGCATCGCGTCATGCATCCCCGCTTTGGAGTTGTGCGAGAATATCTGGTCAAAACAAATGTGGAGATCTCCGCTGACCACTTGCGGGCTCTGAGCGCAGGGGCTCAGTTGGATGGCGCGTGGATTGTGCCCCTACGGGTGCAAAAAGTGCGGCGCGCCAGCGTCAAAATCGCCGTTGGCGAGGGGAAGAATCGGGAGATTCGCCGCCTCATGCAGGCCCACTCTTTAGAGGTCGTGCAGTTGACGCGGATCCGCATCGGCCATTTGACGTTGGGGGCGTTGCCCCTTGGGTCGTGGCGGGCAATGACATGCGCTGAGCGGGAAGCGGCGATGGCGCAGCATGCGGATTTACTCGCCCGCGCGCCAATGGGGAGTATTCGATGAGTGGTTTGAGCGGGAAGCGGCGCAAGCTTCCCATAAATGACGGCGAAGATCTCGCGCCCTTTGCAATACAATTTTGGCGCAAATGGTCCAAAAAGCCCGGCCCCAAAGATCGCTTACAGACCCGCGAATTTCGCCGTGTCGCGCAGATTGTACAAATGCTGCAAGGCGAGTCCGTCAATTTTGAGGATCCCACAAGCGGCCGAGAGTGGCTAGGCGCGTACGTCCTCTACAAATGGCAAGTGCACTACCAACAAGGGCTCTCGCTCCTCTCGGAACTCCCCCGGGCACCAGAGACTGTCCTCGATTTGTGCAGTGGCCCGGGAGCCTTCGCCCTCGCGGCGTTTCGCCACGGAGCAGAGTCTGTACATTGTCTCGATCACAGTCCCTCAGCTTTGCGCGTCGGCGCCCAGCTATGCGGCTACAGTGGATTCGCTCCGCGCTGGAATGTGTGGAATGGCCCGCTTCAGCCGCTGCCAGCGGAGAAGTTCGATTGCATCATCCTCGGCCATGCGTTAGAGGAGCTATTCCCCATCAAACAGCTGAAGGACGCGCTCGGGGCCATCGAGCGCTTTTGCCAATCTCTAGCGCATCGGCTCACTCCTGAAGGCCACCTTCTTCTCGTAGAAAGCTCGTTGCTGCCCACCAACCTCTGGTTCTTGGCTCTGCGGGATCGCTTGCGAAATTTGGGATTTACCGTACGCGCTCCCTGCATTTGGCAGGGGGATTGCCCAGCACTTGCGGCTAAAGCCCCCTGCTATGCGCAGCGCCAATTCGTCAAGGCCCATCTGGTAGCGGAGCTGCAGCGCGCAGCGCGCATCAATGCCGGATCGCTCAAGATGTCCTATCTTCTTTTGCAGAGCCCGCAGAGCACTCCGCCCCAGTTGCGGCGCACGTCCAGCAAAGAAAAGTTTTATCGGGTGATCAGCCCCCCATTTGAGAGCCATGTAG